>CAUUTJ010000025.1:0-21615 GCA_963548045.1 uncultured Streptococcus sp. | reverse complement strand
ATTCACTAAATCTTAAAAAATAGCCATCTGGGTCTAAAACTGCAAATTCATGAGGGTAGATATATTGTTCACCAACACGAAATTCTCTTTTAGTCAAAGGACGATGAATAGGATAGTTAGACTCGATTACTTTCTGATAGAGTCGAGGGACATCCTCTATGCCGAAGGAGATATTGACTCCACGACCAAATGGGTAGGTCAGTTCAGCTAATTCATCTTTTGTCCCCTCCTCTAGCATTAGCTGGCAATCTTCGAGAGAAAGGAAGAGGAAGTTTTCTTCTGGTCGCTCGTATTCGATTGTAAAACCCAGCAAATCGCAGTAGAAGGAACGAGATTGTTCTATATTTGATACAATAAACTCAGGGATAACTGCATTGTAGTCCATAAAGAAACTCCTTACAATTCAATTTCCAAGACAATTGGTGCGTGGTCTTGGCGAGCGCCTGAATCTATCATATCTGACTTGGTAACCTTGTCTGCCACACGGTTACTTGTGAGCCAGTAGTCGATTCTCCAGCCTGTGTTATTGATTTTTGAAGTCTTGCTGCGTTGGGCCCACCAAGTGTAGCGTTCTGGAACATCGCCATGGATATGGCGGAAGGTATCTGTAAATCCTCTGGCTAAAAGGTTTGTAAATCCTTCACGTTCTTCGTCTGTAAATCCTGGTGAACGACGGTTGCTAGCCGGGTTAGCAAGGTCAATTTCCTTGTGGGCAACGTTATAGTCTCCAGTTGCTAGGACTGGTTTTTTCTTGTCTAGTTCAGCCAAGTATTCCGCATATTTGACGTCCCAAACTTGACGTTCTTCCAAACGTTTGAGTCCATCACCTGCATTTGGTGTGTAGACTTGAGTCACGAAAAATGTATCAAATTCCAAAGTAATGATGCGGCCTTCCAAGTCCATAGTAGAAGGGGCACCAATCTCTGGGAAGCTGATAGTTGGAGTGAGTTCTTTCTTATAGAGGAACATGGTTCCAGCATAGCCTTTACGGGCAGGCTCTTGAGAGGAACGCCAGGTGTTTTCGTAACCTGGGAATAGTTCTTCCAGTACCTCAAGGTGTTTTTTTGTAGGGCCTGTAGCTGATAGCTTGGTTTCCTGGATAGCGATGATATCAGCATCTTCGGCTACCAAGGTTTGGAGAACGTCTTGTGATAATTTCGCACGCGCAGAGTCACTCGTCAACGCTGCATTGAGGGAATCAATGTTCCATGAGATTAGTTTCATAGTGTGTACCTTTTCATTCAGATTATAGACAATATTATACCAGAAAAAGAAGTAATTCCCCAGCGTATAGTTTGAAAAATCAAGGTCATTCCTATATAATAAAGAATGATTTATGTAAAAGATTGAAAATAAATGAAATGTTACTCCTATGAATATTTTTATCGCTGAGTATGGCAAGGGTCTACTAAACCTTGTTACCTATGAATAAGAAAAACCTGAGGTTCATGCCTCAGGTTTCCATTTGTTATTAGAAAGGAATACTATGTCCATCATCCAAAAACTTTGGTGGTTTTTTAAGTTAGAAAAACGCCGTTATCTCGTTGGAATCGTAGCTTTGGTTTTGGTTTCTGTACTAAACCTCATCCCACCTATGGTTATGGGGCGCGTGATCGATGCCATCACTTCGGGACGATTAACTCAGGACGAGCTCCTACTTCATCTCTTTTATCTCCTATTGGCAGCTTTCGGGATGTACTATCTGCGTTACGTTTGGCGCATGTATATCCTAGGAACCTCCTACCGACTTGGGCAAATCATGCGTTCAAGACTATTTGAACACTTTACAAAAATGTCGCCTGCATTTTATCAGAATTATCGAACAGGGGATTTGATGGCTCATGCAACCAATGATATCAATTCTCTGACTCGTCTAGCAGGTGGGGGTGTCATGTCTGCAGTGGATGCCTCGATCACAGCCTTGGTAACTTTGTTGACCATGCTCTTTAGCATCTCGTGGCAGATGACCTTGGTTGCCATTCTTCCCTTGCCATTTATGGCCTATGCGACTAGTCGTCTGGGGAGAAAGACCCATAAGGCTTTCGGAGAATCACAAGCAGCCTTTTCTGAACTCAACAATAAGGTTCAAGAATCTGTATCAGGTATCAAGGTAACCAAGTCCTTTGGTTATCAGTCTGATGAGTTGGCATCTTTCCAGGAAGTCAATGATTTGACCTTCCAAAAAAATCTGCAAACCATGAAATATGATAGCCTCTTTGATCCAATGGTTTTGCTTTTTGTTGGTTCTTCTTATGCCTTAACTCTCTTAGTCGGTGCCTTTATGGTACAAGCAGGACAGGTAACTGTTGGGAATCTGGTCACTTTTATCTCTTACTTGGATATGCTGGTCTGGCCCTTGATGGCGATTGGTTTTCTCTTTAATATCACTCAGAGAGGAAAAGTTTCCTACCAACGGATTGAGAGCCTCTTGTCTCAAGAATCACCTGTGAACGATCCGGAATCTCCTCTTGATGGGATTGAAAATGGGCGTTTGGACTATGCCATTGATAGTTTTGCATTTGAAGATGAGGAGACGTTGCGAGATATTTACTTTAGTCTTGAAAAGGGGCAAACTCTTGGCTTGGTTGGGCAAACTGGTTCAGGGAAAACTGCTTTGATTAAGTTGCTCCTACGTGAGTATGATGTTGACCAAGGAGCCATTTATCTAAATGGGCATGACATTCGTGACTATCGACTAGCTGACTTGCGTAGTTTGATGGGATACGTTCCGCAGGACCAATTTCTCTTTGCCAGCTCTATCCTAGACAATATTCGATTTGGGAATCCTGACCTGTCTTTCTCAGAAGTAGAAGAAGCAACCAAGTTGGTTCAAGTCTATCAAGATATTCAAGCCATGCCCCAGGGATTTGATACGGTTATCGGCGAAAAAGGTGTCAGTCTATCTGGTGGACAAAAGCAACGTCTGGCTATGAGTCGGGCTATGATTTTAAATCCTGATATCTTGATTTTAGATGATTCCTTATCAGCTGTGGATGCCAAGACAGAGTTCGCAATCATCGATAATCTCAAGGAAACTCGCAAAGATAAAACGACTATCATCACTGCCCATCGTCTCAGTGCAGTTGTTCATGCAGATTTGATTTTGGTCATGCAGGATGGTCGCATCATTGAACGAGGTAGGCATGAAGACTTACTAGCCTTGGATGGTTGGTATGCCCAAACCTACCAGTCTCAACAGTTAGAAATGAAAGGAGAAGAAGATGCGCAATAAACAAGAACAATGGGCTGTATTGAAACGCTTGTTGTCCTATCTCAAGCCCTATGGTCTCCTCACCTTTTTAGCCTTAGCCTTTCTCCTTATGACGACTGTTATCAAGAGTATCATCCCCTTGGTAGCTTCGCACTTTATCGACCAGTATCTACATAATCTCAACCAGCTTGCCGTTACAGTTTTGCTGGCCTACTATGGACTCTACATTCTTCAAACCATTGTCCAATATGTGGGAAACCTTCTCTTTGCGCGTGTGTCCTACAGCATTGTTAGAGATATTCGACGTGATGCCTTTGCCAATATGGAAAAGCTAGGCATGTCTTACTTTGATAAAACGCCTGCAGGTTCTATCGTCTCGCGTTTGACCAATGATACTGAGACTATTAATGATATGTTTTCAGGAATCTTATCCAGCTTTATCTCAGCAGTCTTTATCTTTGTGACAACCCTTTATACCATGCTTGTTCTGGACTATCGTCTGACAGCTTTGGTTCTACTCTTTTTACCCTTGATTTTCCTTTTGGTCAATCTCTACCGTAAAAAATCGGTCAAGGTTATCGAAAAAACCAGAAGTCTCTTGTCAGATATCAACAGTAAACTTGCAGAAAACATCGAAGGGATTCGCATCATTCAAGCCTTTAATCAAGAAAAGCGCCTGCAAGAAGAGTTTGATGATATAAATCAGGAACATCTGGTCTACGCTAACCGTTCGGTTGCCCTAGATTCCCTCTTCTTACGGCCGGCCATGAGCTTACTGAAGCTATTGGGGTATGCAGTTTTGATGGCTTACTTTGGTTATCGTGGCCTTTATATGGGGATAACAGCAGGGACCATGTATGCCTTTATCCAGTATATCAATCGTCTCTTTGATCCCCTCATCGAGGTAACACAAAACTTTTCTACCCTTCAGACATCTATGGTATCAGCAGGTCGTGTTTTTGCACTTATCGATGAAACCAACTATGAACCGGTCCAAGAAAATGGACAAGCGGAGATTCAAGAAGGAAATATCCGCTTTGAACATGTGTCCTTCTCTTATGATGGGAAACACCAGATTCTCGATGATATTTCCTTTACGGTTAATAAAGGTGAAACCATCGCCTTTGTCGGACATACTGGCTCTGGGAAATCTTCTATCATCAATGTTCTCATGCGCTTTTATGAATTTCAGTCAGGTCGAGTTCTCTTAGATGGTGTGGATATTCGTAAGTATAGCCAAGAGGAATTGAGAAAAAATATCGGTCTGGTCCTACAGGAACCTTTCCTCTATCATGGGACCATCAAGTCCAATATCGCTATGTACCAAGATATCAGTGATGACCAGGTTAAGGCAGCAGCAGAGTTTGTCGATGCAGATTCTTTCATTCAGGATCTTCCATTAGGCTATGATGCCCCTGTGTCTGAGCGTGGTTCGAGTTTTTCAACTGGTCAACGTCAGCTTCTTGCCTTTGCTAGAACCGTTGCCAGTCAACCTAAAATCCTGATTTTGGATGAAGCGACAGCCAATATCGACTCTGAAACAGAAGCCTTGGTCCAAAATTCTCTAGCCAAGATGAGACAGGGTCGGACGACCATTGCCATTGCCCATCGTCTTTCTACCATTCAGGATGCAAATTGTATTTATGTCCTAGATAAGGGACGAATCATCGAGAGTGGCACACACGAGGAACTTTTAGCCTTGGGAGGTACTTATCACAAGATGTATAGTTTACAAGCAGGAGCTCTGTCCTAAGGAAGAATTCCTTTAAAATACAGATTTCTTGCACCGCCTCTTTCATTTTGTGGTATAATGTAGAATGTTTAAAGATTACATATTAAAAAACAGAGGAGAATGTGCATGCTGAAATGGGATGAACTACCTCAGGAGATGCAATTGAGCGAGGTAAAACCATACTACCAGCTCGTCTCTGGAAGAAAAGGTTCACTGATTCTCAAGCGTTGTCTAGACTTGTTTCTTGCCTTGGTCTTGTTAATCTTGACTTCACCCGTATTTCTGATTCTAAGCATTTGGATCAAGCTAGATAGCAAGGGCCCAGTTATTTACAAGCAGGTGCGGGTAACCCAGTACAACCGACATTTCAAGATTTGGAAATTCCGTACCATGGTGACGGATGCGGACAAGAAAGGAAGTTTAGTAACTTCTGCCAATGACAGCCGCATCACCAAGGTTGGAAATTTCATTCGCCGTGTTCGTTTGGATGAACTTCCGCAATTGGTCAATGTTCTCAAAGGAGAGATGTCCTTTGTGGGAACTCGTCCAGAAGTACCACGCTACACAGAGCAGTATAGCCCAGAAATGATGGCTACCTTGCTCTTGCCAGCAGGGATTACATCCCTTGCCAGCATTAACTATAAGGACGAGGATGCCATTATCAGTCAAATGACTGCAAAAGGTATGACTGTTGACCAAGCTTATGTTGAGAGAGTCCTACCAGAAAAGATGCACTATAATCTAGCCTACCTACGTGATTTTAATTTCTTCGGGGATATTAAGATCATGTTCCAGACTGTATTTGAAGTTTTAAAATAAGTAGTCGCAAGATTGAAACCGATCAAAGGAGTAAAACAATGACAAAGTATAATATTCCATTTTCACCACCTGATATTACCGAAGCTGAAATTGCTGAAGTAGCAGATACCCTCCGTTCTGGTTGGATCACAACAGGTCCAAAGACAAAAGAATTGGAACGTCGTCTATCTGCCTATACTCAGACACCTAAGACAGTCTGCCTCAACTCTGCAACAGCAGCTCTTGAATTGATCTTGCGCGTGCTTGAAGTGGGGCCTGGTGACGAAGTCATCGTTCCAGCTATGACTTATACAGCATCATGTAGTGTCATCACTCACGTAGGTGCGACACCAGTGATGGTTGATATCCAAGATGATACCTTTGAAATGGACTATGACAAGCTTGAGCAAGCAATTACTGAGAAGACTAAGGTTATCATCCCAGTTGAACTTGCAGGGATTATCTGTGACTATGACCGTTTGTTCCAAGTTGTAGAAAAGAAACGTGACCTATTTACAGCTACTAGCAAGTGGCAAAAAGTCTTTAACCGTATTGTTGTAGTATCTGATAGTGCCCATGCTTTGGGTTCAACCTACAAAGGGCAACCAGCTGGTTCCATTGCAGACTTTACGTCCTTCTCTTTCCACGCTGTCAAGAACTTTACAACTGCTGAAGGAGGAAGTGCTACTTGGAAAGTTAATCCAGCTATTGATGATGAAGAAATGTACAAGGAATTCCAAATCCTATCTCTTCATGGTCAAACAAAAGATGCGCTTGCCAAGATGCAACTAGGTTCATGGGAATACGATATCGTAACTCCTGCCTACAAGTGCAACATGACGGATATCATGGCTTCAATTGGTTTGGTACAATTGGATCGTTATCCTGGCTTGCTTCAACGTCGTAAAGAAATCGTAAGTCGCTATGACCGTGGATTTACAGGAACTCGTATTCACCCATTAGCTCATGAGACAGATACTGTTGAATCTTGTCGTCACCTTTACGTTACCCATGTAGAAGGTGCTAGTCTCGAGCAACGCAATCAAATTATCCAAGAATTGGCCAAAGCTGGAATCGCAAGTAACGTTCACTACAAACCGCTTCCACTTTTGACAGCCTATAAGAATCTTGGCTTTGAAATGGCAAACTATCCTAAGGCCTATGCCTACTTTGTAAACGAGATTACATTACCGCTTCATACCAAATTAACGGATGAAGAAGTAGATTATATCATTGAGACTTTTGTCAAAGTTTCTGATGAAGTTCTAGGTGCTTCACAAAAATAATTAAAAAAATTAGTGAAAACGGTTGACAAAGAAAAAACAATAACATATAATTAACTCAACAAATCAGAAAAGTAATTATTTTTAATCTTCAGGGAGCCTGTGGTTGCTGTGAACAGGTGGTTGGAACTAGTGAAATTGGGCTGATTTTAAAAGTGAATTTGAAACAATGAAAATTCGGTAGGCACACCTTACAGTGCAACTTGTTGTTAGACAAGGCAGAGATGTAAAGGGGATATTCTCTTTACAATTGAGGTGGTACCGCGTTACAAACGCCCTCACATGGAAGTAAATTCCGTGTGTGGGCGTTTTCATATTTTGGAACAATGGAAAAGAGGAAAATTTTATGACAACAAAGGGATATTTTGGACAATTTGGTGGTAGTTTTGTACCAGAACCAATTCAGGCTTTATTAGATGAGTTGGAAGTGACTTTTGATAAATACAAGGATGATCCAGAATTTTTGGCAGAATATCGTCATTACTTGAAAGATTATTCAGGTCGTGAGACTCCGCTCTATTTTGCAGAAAGTTTGACGGATTATCTAGGTGGGGCTAAGATTTATCTCAAACGTGAAGATCTTAACCACCTTGGGTCACACAAACTTAACAATGTCCTTGGACAAATCCTTCTTGCTAAACGCATGGGTAAAAAACGTGTGATTGCAGAGACAGGAGCTGGTCAGCACGGTGTTGCGACAGCTGCAGCTGCAGCCAAATTTGGTATGGCATGTGATGTCTACATGGGGGCAGAAGATGTGGAACGTCAACGTCTCAACGTCTTCCGTATGGAGATGATGGGAGCGACTGTTCACTCAGTTGAAACGGGAACTCGTACACTGAAGGATGCGGTTGATGCAGCCTTTGGAGCATGGATGAATGACCTTGATGCTTTCTACGTTTTAGGTTCGGCTGTAGGTCCGCACCCTTACCCAACGATTGTTCATGAATTCCAAAAAGTAATCAGTGAAGAATCACGTCGTCAAATCTTGGAAAAAGAAGGACGTTTGCCAGACTACGTCATTGCCTGTGTGGGTGGTGGTTCTAATGCCATCGGTGCCTTTTCACAGTATGTAGCTGATGAAGAAGTTAAATTGGTTGGGGTAGAAGCTGCTGGTCACGGTTTAGATACCGACAAACACGCGGCAACAATGACCAAGGGTAGTGTAGGAATTGTCGATGGAATGAAGACCTATGCAGTCTTTGGTGAAGATGGAAATGTTGCACCTGTTTACTCTATCTCTGCTGGTTTAGACTATCCAGGGGTTGGACCAGAACACGCCTTCTTTAAAGACTCTGGTCGTGTAGAGTATGTTGCAGCGACTGATGAAGAAGCTGTCCAAGCCTTACTTTTACTTAGCAAGACTGAAGGAATCATCCCAGCTATTGAGAGTTCCCATGCTATCGCAGAAGCAGTCAAACGAGCACCAAAACTAAGTAAAGATGAGATTATCGTCATCAATGTCTCTGGTCGTGGAGACAAGGACGTAGCTGCTATTGCAGACTATCTTGAAGCTAAAAAATAAAAGATGGAAAAGATACAGAGATTTCTCTCACAGAGAGCTTGTGGTTGCTGAAAACAAGCAGAGAAAACTGTAAGGTTGGGTCCGTCTGAAATGAGAGAAGAAAACATAATTCTCAAGGGAGTGCCCTTTATCGCACGGCCTGTTACAGGAGTTATCTGAGACAGGAATGAGAGATAGGAGAAATCCTTTAATTGAGGTGGCACCGCGAATTTCGTCCTCACGCAAGTTATTTTGCGTGGGGATTTTTATATATTTACCTCAGATATTGCGATTGATTTTTTAGATATTTTCAATAAATAGATCGTTATAGAATATTTACGAACGAAGTGAGTTTCTAAAAGATGTTTCCCGCCATGGTGGTATCCTAGAGAAGCAAAGATGCTTCTCTAGGACGGAATTTTTGAGACACATGGCTCAAAAATTAGGGATGAAATTTCGGAGAAAGTTGCTCCCGTCCGCACTATTTAAGGGAAATAGAAAAAAGACCAAAAATTAAAAATAAGAAACTGAAAGGGAAATTACAATGGAACGAATCATTCATGGAGATGTTTTATCACCAATCTTGGCGTATATGCGTTTGAACGGACAACACAAGGTCATACTTGAAAGTATCCCAAGAGAAAAGGAAAATGCTCGATTTTCTATCTTAGCCTATAACCCAGTTTTTGAGATTAAGTTTGAGAATGGAGTTCTTTATCAAAATGGTCAGGTGATTGATCGTGACCCCTTGGATTTCCTCTATGAGGTGACTCATAAGAGCCAGCACCATTCAGACCTACCTTTTGGTGGTGGAGCCATTGGCTTTGTTGGCTATGATATGATTTCTCTCTATGAAGAAATTGGCCAGCTTCCTGAGGATACGATTGGGACGCCAGATATGCATTTCTTTGTTTACGAGAGTTATATTGTATTTGACCACAAGAAAGAAAAAATTCATATCATCGAGGATGCTCTTTACAGTGATCGAAGCAATGATGAGCTAGAAGCGGCTTTGGATCAGGTTTTAGAGGAGTTGAAAATCCCTGCTCCAAATGAATTTGAAGATTTGGACGTTTCTCCACTTCAGTTTAGACCACATATTGCACCTCAGAAATTTGAAGAAATGGTAGAAACAGCTCGCGACTTGATTCGCAATGGAGATATGTTCCAATGCGTGCTCAGTCAACGTTTCTCCGCAGAAGTAACTGGAAATCCTTTTGACTTCTACAGAAATCTCCGAGTGACAAATCCATCAAATTACCTCTACTTTTATGACTTCGGAGATTATCAAATCATCGGTGCCAGTCCGGAGAGCTTGGTTTCCGTCAAGAATGGCATCGTGACAACCAATCCAATTGCAGGTACGCGACCTAGAGGTGCCAATGATGAGGAAGATGCAGCACTTGCAAGTGATCTACTTTCTGATGAAAAGGAGACGGCAGAACACCGAATGCTAGTGGACCTAGGACGCAATGATATCGGACGAATTGCTGAAACAGCAAGTGTCCAAGTAACCAAGTATATGGAAGTGGAACTTTTCCGTTATGTCATGCATTTGACCAGCGTAGTAAAAGGACGTTTGTTACCAGAACTGACTGCCATGGATGCCTTGAAAGCGACTCTTCCAGCAGGAACAGTATCGGGGGCACCAAAGATTCGGGCTATGAAACGCATCTATGAGTTGGAAACAGAGAAGCGAGGCGTTTATGCCGGAGCTATCGGCTACCTTTCAGCAACTGGAGATATGGACTTTGCCATTGCAATTCGAACCATGATTCTAAAAAATAAAACAGCCTATGTGCAGGCTGGAGCAGGAATTGTTTATGATTCTATCGCTCAAAACGAATACCAAGAAACGATTAATAAAGCTAAATCTATGACTAGAATGGGAGAACTAAGACCATGATTTTATTGATTGATAATTATGATTCATTTACCTATAACTTAGCTCAATACATTGGGAATTTCGCAGAAGTTCAGGTTTTGAGAAATGATGATCCAACCCTTTATGAAGAAGCTACAAAGGCAGATGGGCTGGTCTTTTCTCCCGGTCCAGGTTGGCCAGCTGATGCTGGGAAAATGGAAGAAATGATTCGTGATTTTGCAGGTAAGAAACCGATTCTAGGGATTTGTTTGGGGCACCAGGCCATCGCAGAAGTCTTTGGTGGCAAGTTGGGCTTGGCTCCAAAAGTCATGCATGGCAAGCAGAGTCAGATTCGATTTGAGACTCCTTCAGTTCTCTATCAAGGAATCGAGGACAATCGTCCAGTCATGCGTTACCACAGTATTTTAATTGAAGAGATGCCAGAAGAGTTTGAAGTGACAGCTCGTTCGACAGATGACCAAGCCATTATGGGGATTCAACACAAAACCTTGCCGATTTATGGCTTGCAGTATCATCCAGAAAGTATTGGAACGCCAGATGGCCTATCTTCTATTCAGAATTTTATCGAGAAAGTTGTAAAGTGAGGAACACAAAATGAAAGAAATTATTGAAAAATTAGCGAACTTTGAAGATTTATCAAGTGTTGAAATGACAGATGTGATCGAACGCATCGTAACAGGGCGAGTGACAGAAGCACAAATCGCTTCACTACTTTTAGCCCTTAAGATGAAGGGAGAAACACCTGAAGAAAGAACAGCCCTCGCTCAAGTTATGAGAGGACATGCTCAACACATTCCAACCAATATTCAAGATGCTATGGATAACTGTGGTACAGGTGGAGATAAGTCATTTAGCTTCAACATTTCTACAACTGCAGCCTTTGTCTTGGCAGGTGGAGGCATTAACATGGCCAAACATGGCAATCGTTCTATCTCTTCTAAATCTGGTTCAGCAGATGTCTTGCAAGCTTTGGGAATCAATATTGACCTCAAGCCAGCACAATTGGGTAAGGTATTTGATCAAACAGGAATCGTCTTTCTATTTGCCAAAAACATGCACCCAGCCATGAAATACATTATGCCTGCTCGTTTGGAATTGGGAATTCCAACCATTATGAATTTGACAGGTCCACTGATTCACCCAATGGTCTTGGAAACACAGCTTCTAGGAATCAGTCGTCCAGAACTTTTAGAAAGTACAGCTCAGGTCTTGAAAAACATGGGTCGCAAACGTGCTATCGTAGTAGCTGGTCCAGAAGGATTGGATGAAGCTGGTTTGAATGGAACTACCAGCATTGCCCTTCTTGAAAATGGTGAAATCACTTTGTCAACCTTTACTCCAGAAGATTTGGGTATGGAACGCATTGCTATTGAGGACATTCGTGGTGGAAATGCACATGAGAATGCAGCCATCCTTGTTAGCGTTCTTAATAATGAACCAAGTCCATTCTTGGAAACAACTGTTTTAAATGCTGGTCTAGGATTCTACGCCAATGGTAAGGTAGATAGTATCAAAGACGGAGTTGAAATGGCACGCCAAGTGATTGCAAGTGGTAAGGCCCTTGAAAAACTTCGACTATTACAGGAGTATCAAAGATGAGTCAGGAATTTTTATCACGTATCCTAGGGCAAAAGGCGCGTGAAGTTGAAAAGATGGAACGAGAGGAGCTTCAACCCTTGCGAGCAAGCTATCGTTTGGCTGAATATTTGAAAAACCATCAGGATCGCTTGCAAATCATTGCAGAAGTCAAGAAGGCTAGTCCTAGTCTGGGAGATATCAATCTGGATGTGGATATCGTTCAACAGGCCCAGACTTACGAGGCTAACGGCGCTGTTATGATTTCTGTTCTGACAGATGAAGTTTTCTTCAAAGGTCATTTGGATTATCTTCGTGAGATTTCCAGTCAGGTACAGATTCCGACGCTGAACAAGGATTTTATTATCGATGAAAAGCAAATCATCCGTGCTCGCAATGCAGGTGCGACCGTCATCTTGCTCATCGTAGCGGCTTTATCAGAAGAACGCCTCAAGGAACTGTATGACTATGCGACAGAGCTAGGTCTAGAAGTTTTGGTGGAAACTCATAATCTAGCAGAGCTAGAAGTGGCTCACCGCCTTGGCGCTCAAATTATTGGTGTGAATAATCGTAATTTGACTACCTTTGAAGTTGACTTGCAGACTAGTGTAGACTTGGCCCAATACTTTAAGGACGATTGCTTCTACATTTCTGAATCTGCTATTTTTACAGAAGCAGATGCGAAACGAGTTGCCCCCTACTTTAACGGAATTTTGGTAGGAACAGCTCTCATGCAGGCAGAAGATGTAGCCCAGAGAATCAAGGAGTTGCAGATTGACAAAGGTTAAGATTTGTGGACTATCGACCAAAGAAGCAGTAGAGGTAGCAGTGTCGGCTGGAGCAGACTACATTGGTTTTGTCTTTGCTCCTAGCAAAAGACAGGTGACCTTGGAACAGGCTGCGGAGCTGGCAACACTCATTCCTGTTAATGTGAAAAAGGTTGGTGTATTTGTTTCACCAAGTCGGGAAGAATTACTAGAAGCGATTGAAAAGGTTGGTTTGGACTTAGTGCAGGTTCATGGTCAGGTGGCGGATGATTTGTTTGAGGATTTGCCTTGTGTCAGCATTCAGGCTGTGCAGGTGGATGGAGATGGTCACGTGCCCAATTCTCAGGCAGATTATCTCCTCTTTGATGCACCTGTGGCAGGAAGTGGCCGGACCTTTGACTGGGGGCAACTAGATACGACAGATCTATCTCAGTCTTTCTTCATCGCAGGTGGGCTTAATGAGGATAATGTAGAAGAAGCTATTCAACACTTTATCCCCTTTGCAGTAGATGTTTCAAGTGGGGTAGAAACAGACGGACAAAAAGATCATGAAAAGATTAGAAGATTTATAGAGAGGGTAAAACATGGCATATCAAGAACCAAATAAAGAAGGATTTTACGGAAAATTCGGTGGACGTTTTGTCCCAGAAACATTGATGACAGCAGTATTGGAGTTGGAAGAAGCTTATCGTGAAAGTCAGGCAGATCCAAGTTTCCAAGAGGAGTTAAACCAACTTTTGCGCCAGTATGTAGGACGTGAAACACCTCTTTACTACGCAAAAAACTTGACCAAGCATATTGGTGGAGCCAAGATTTACCTCAAACGTGAAGACCTCAACCATACAGGTGCACACAAGATTAACAATGCCTTAGGACAAGTTTTACTTGCTAAACGTATGGGCAAAAAGAAAATTATTGCTGAAACTGGTGCCGGTCAGCACGGTGTAGCAACTGCAACAGCTGCAGCTCTCTTTAACATGGAATGTACCATCTACATGGGTGAGGAAGATGTCAAGCGCCAAGCCCTCAATGTCTTCCGTATGGAACTTTTAGGAGCTAAGGTAGAGGCAGTGACAGATGGTTCGCGCGTGCTCAAGGATGCAGTCAATGCAGCCCTTCGTTCTTGGGTGGCAAATATCGATGATACCCACTATATCCTTGGTTCTGCCTTGGGGCCTCATCCTTTCCCAGAAATTGTTCGTGATTTCCAAAGTGTTATCGGACGCGAAGCCAAACAACAGTATCGAGAATTGACAGGTGAAGATCTACCAGATGCCCTAGTAGCCTGTGTTGGTGGAGGTTCTAATGCTATCGGGCTTTTCCATCCATTTGTGGAAGATGAGTCAGTGGCTATGTACGGAGCTGAAGCAGCAGGACTAGGTGTGGATACAGAGCATCATGCAGCAACTTTGACCAAGGGTCGTCCAGGTGTTCTCCACGGTTCTCTCATGGATGTGCTCCAAGATGCCCATGGTCAAATCTTAGAAGCCTTCTCTATCTCAGCAGGTTTGGACTACCCAGGTATCGGTCCAGAACATTCTCACTACCACGATATCAAGCGTGCGACCTATGTTCCTGTGATAGATGAGGAAGCCTTGAAAGGCTTCCAACTCTTGTCTCGTGTGGAAGGGATTATCCCAGCTTTGGAGTCTAGTCACGCTATCGCCTTTGCGGTGAAATTAGCCAAAGAACTTGGTCCAGACAAGTCTATGATTGTCTGTCTATCAGGTCGCGGGGACAAGGATGTAGTTCAAGTCAAAGACCGTTTGGAAGCAGACGCAGCAAAGAAGGGAGAAGCTCATGCCTAAGACACTAACAGAAAAACTGAACGCTATTAAAGCAACCGGAAAGGGAATTTTTGTTCCCTATATCATGGCTGGAGACCACGAAAAAGGATTAGATGGTCTCGGTGAAACAATTCATTTTTTAGAAGATTTGGGTGTATCTGCCATTGAGGTAGGAGTTCCTTTCTCGGATCCGGTTGCAGATGGTCCTGTTATCGAAGAAGCAGGCTTGCGCAGTCTAGCTCTCGGAACCTCTACCCATGCCTTGGTTGAAACCTTGAAAACCATTAAAACAGAAATTCCACTTGTCATCATGACCTACTTTAACCCCCTCTTTCAGTACGGTGTGGAGAAATTGGTTAAAGATCTTGCTGATACACCAGTCAAGGGCTTGATTATTCCAGACCTCCCTCATGAACACGCCAACTTTGTAGAGCCCTTTTTGGCAGGTACAGACATTGCTTTGATTCCTTTAGTCAGCTTGACGACAGGAATTGACCGTCAAAAGGAACTTATTGAAGGGGCAGAAGGCTTTGTCTATGCCGTTGCTATCAATGGGGTAACAGGGAAATCAGGAAACTACCGAGATGACTTGGACAAGCACTTGGCTCAATTTCATCAAGTGGCTGACATTCCAGTTTTAACAGGATTTGGTGTATCCACTCAGGCAGATGTAGAACGCTTCAATGCGGTATCAGATGGTGTTATCGTCGGTTCCAAGATTGTTAAGGCTCTGCATGAAGGACAAGTAGCAGAAATCACCGACTTTATCCGAGAAGCAGTAGCTTACCAAAAATAATCACACAAGCAGCCAGCAAGAGGAAAGGCACAAAGGGAAGTCTTTCCTTTTTCTTTAGCAGGAGAAAGGCTAGAATGCCGGTTGTGGAGGCAAATTGGATTAAAATCAACATTTCAGTTAGGTTAAAAATAAGGACGCAAGAAGCTAGAAAGAGAAAATCACCTGCTCCTATACGGATATCGATAATATGAGCAATGATTCCAAGAATCAAGAAGAAAGCCATGATTAGATTCCAACTACAGCAAACCATGAGAATTAAGTGAAATATTAGCCAGACGATTAAGGGGTATTCTTGATGTCGAAGGTCATAAATTCCTAAAGTTAAGCCAGCAGTGATTAGGATGACTTGCCCCAAAGTTAGAAAATCCCAAGAAAAATCTAAAAAGAGCAGTCCCGAGCACAACTCAAAAAGGGCATACCAGAAAGGATATCGTACCTTGCAATAGCGACAGCGAAAGCGATTGAATATCTGGGACACAATCGGAATCAAATCTAGTGGTCTCAAGCGAGTCTGACAAGAATCACAGTGACTTGCAGGAAAGACGATGGATTGCTCAGGGAAACGATCGATGACTAAGCCTAGAAAGGAAGCAAGAATCGTTCCAACAAGAAAAAAATAAAGATGAATCATACTTATTTATTCGGAAAAAAATAAGAGAAAGAGTATAATAGTTGGATGTAGGAGAAGTTTTAGGAACAAATATGAAAATTCACTTTGAAAAAGGACTTCAGTTAGAAAATGCCAAACTCATTTGTCAGTGGTCTAATGCTTTGGGAGAAAGTTTTCAGAAGCAATGGATGGGATCAAAGATTTCTTATCCCTTGATTGCCCAATCCTTGCAAAAGATGGAAGGGATTTTTTCCATTTTTGTTGGAGAAGAGTTTGTAGGCATCATCCAGAAAATCAAACTAGAAGATAAAAATCTTCATATTGGAAGATTTCTCATAGCTCCACAGAAGCAGGGAAAAGGAATAGGTCGAAAAGCTTTCCAAGGCTTCGTTCAAGAAATATTTGAGAATGAAGAAATTGAGAGTATTTCCCTAACGGTTTTTGAGTCAAATCAAATAGCTAGAGACCTCTACCACAAAGAGGGATTTGAAATTGTTCAAACCATTGAAGTTCCAGAACGTAAATACATAATGAAAAAATCTAGATAAGAACTAAATTACACTAGGAACTGTCCCCTTACAATTTTTAATTCTCAAACTTGTTGCAGAGAAATTTTCTTGATAAAATAGATACATGACTAGATATAAAGCTATCATTTCCTATGATGGTTACGCTTTTGCTGGTTTTCAACGGCAACCTCATGCGCGTAGTGTCCAGGAGGAAATTGAAAAAACTTTAACCAAATTAAATAAAGGACAAGCTATTACCATTCATGGCGCTGGGCGAACGGACAGTGGTGTTCATGCTTTAGGACAGGTCATCCACTTTGATCTTCCCTATCAGATGGATGAGGAGAAACTTCGCTTTGCTCTCGATACCCAAAGTCCTGAAGATATCGATGTGATTTCGATTGAGATTGTGGCCGATGATTTTCATTGCCGTTATGCTAAGCATAGCAAGACCTACGAGTTTATCGTAGATAGAGGACGTCCTAAAAATCCCATGCGTCGCCATTATGCGACTCACTATCCCTATCCACTAGATGTGGAGCGGATGCAGCTTGCTGTAAAAAAACTCGAGGGAACACATGACTTTACTGGTTTTACAGCATCGGGGACTAGTGTGGAAGACAAGGTAAGAACGATTACGGAAGCTAGTCTTAGGGTTGATGAAACAGGGCAGTTTCTGACCTTTACATTCTCTGGCAATGGCTTCCTCTATAAGCAGATTCGAAATATGGTTGGAACCCTGCTGAAAATTGGTAACAATCGGATGCCGATTGAACAGATTGACCTCATCTTGGAGAAAAAAGACAGACAGTTGGCTGGCCCAACTGCAGCACCCAATGGTTTGTATTTGAAGGAGATTCGTTATGAAGAATAATCGTATTTTAGCACTTTCAGGAAATGATATTTTTAGTGGTGGTGGATTAGCTGCTGACCTTGCCACCTATACTTTGAATGGTTTGCATGGATTTGTAGCCATGACCTGCTTGACTGCTTTGACAGAAAATGGCTTTGAAGTCTTTCCAACTGATGAAACTATTTTCCAACAACAGTTGGATAGCCTCAAGAGTGTAGACTTTGGAGGGATTAAGATTGGTCTCTTGCCGACAGTCGGTGTTGCTGAGAAAGTCTTGAATTTTATCAAGGAACGTGAAGGAGTTCCAGTAGTCTTGGACCCTGTATTGGTTTGTAAGGAAACGCACGACGTTGCAGTCAGTGAGCTCTGTCAAGAGTTGATTCGCTTTTTCCCTTATGTATCAGTGATTACTCCGAATCTTCCTGAGGCAGAATTGCTAGCAGGCCAAAAGATTGAAACCTTAGAAGATATGAAGTCTGCAGCTCAGAAATTATATGACTTGGGTGCTCCAGCAGTGATTATCAAGGGTGGAAATCGTCTCAGTCAGGATAAGGCTGTGGATGTCTTTTATGATGGAGAGAATTTTACCATTCTTGAAAATCCAGTCATTCAAGGACAAAATGCTGGTGCAGGATGTACCTTTGCATCAAGCATTGCTAGTCAATTAGTCAAGGGAGAGGAATTATTGCCAGCAATTGAAACTTCCAAAGCCTTTGTTTACCGTGCTATTGCACAAGCAGATCAATATGGAGTGAGACAATATGAAGCAAACCAAAACAACTAAAATCGCCCTAGTATCCGTCTTAGCAGCCAGTTCGGTTGTATTAGGTTATTTTATTAAAATCCCGACACCAACTGGAATTTTTACACTTTTGGACGTTGGAGTCTTCTTTACAGCCTTTTACTTTGGAAGTCGTGAAGGAGCCATTGTTGGAGGTTTAGCAGGATTCTTAATTGACCTCATTTCAGGTTATCCTCAGTGGATGTTTTTTAGCTTACTTAATCATGGATTGCAAGGTTATTTCGCAGGTGTTAAAGGGAAATGGCAATGGCTAGGCTTAGTCTTGGCGACTATTTTCATGGTAGCTGGTTATGCCTTGGCATCAGCTTGGATGAATGGTTGGGGTGCAGCTATTCCAGAAATCATTCCAAATCTCATGCAAAATATCGTTGGAATGACTCTAGGTTTTCTTCTTTGTCATAGTGTAAAGAAATTCAGATAATCGTGAAAAAAGGAAACCTACCCCGAACTATTAGGGAACTATTGAAAAAACTCTGATTATTTGCTAAAATGAAAGCTATGAAAACACTCTATGATGTGCAACAATTTCTCAAACAGTTTGGCATTATTGTCTATATGGGGAAACGACTCTATGACATTGAACTGATGAAGATTGAACTATCTCGAATCTATGATGCAGGCTTGATGGACAAGTTAGATTATTTAGAAGCGGAAGCTGTTCTTCGTAGAGAGCACAAACTAGAATTAGACTATTTAGAAAAAAATGGAGATTAAGTATTATGATAACTTGGGTTTTGTGGGGACTTGTCGTAGCGATGTTGGCTTGGATGGGATACAATTACCTTCGTATTCGTCGTGCAGCCAAAATTGTAGACAATGCAGAGTTTGAGTCTTTGATTCGTACAGGTCAGTTAATTGACTTACGTGATCCAGCAGACTTCCATAGAAAACATATCCTTGGAGCTCGTAACATTCCTTCAAGTCAATTAAAAACAAGCCTTGCAGCTCTTCGTAAGGACAAGCCAGTTCTTCTTTATGAAAACCAACGTGCACAACGTGTTACAAATGCAGCACTTTTCTTGAAAAAACAAGGTTTCTCAGAAATCTATATCCTCTCTTTCGGATTGGATTCTTGGACAGGGAAGGTTAAGACCAGCTAATCTTATGTAAAAAGCTATCGAATGATAGATAAAGCTAGCGTATTATGGTATAATTAAACAGAAAAAATCCTCAATATCGTAGGTATTGCCATTTCTGTACTTAACTGAATTGCAGCCATCGCACTAATTTTTAGCTAATCAAAAACAAAAAAGCTTTATTTTTAAAGCTTTTTTTGTTTTATCCACTTTTCGTTAAGTGGTTTTTAATCATTTTAATTTTTTTGGTTCGGGGCTGGTCACAGAGTGCAAATACTTGTTATCTAATAGATATAGCCAAATTGTATGGTATAATGAATGTGTAAAAAATTTAAGGAGTTTATTGAAAAATGCAAGAAAAGAAGAAAAATCCACTTATAGTGGGTATCCTATCTATCATTCTTAGTTTGTTATTTCCGTTGGGAGGTATTGGTTTAGGTATCGTTGGTTTATTATTTGCTAATGAACTTCAAAAAGAATCTGGATTAGACTATAAAACAGAGAGAATTGTATCCATTGTAGGTATTGTAGTTTCTGTTCTTATCGGGATTATTGGAATTTTCTTACATACGAGTTAAAGAATCTAAAAAAGACTTTAGTTTTAAAGCTTTTTTGTTTTATCCACTTTTCGTTAAGTGGATTTTAATCATTTTTAGTTCTTCTTGTTTCAAAAAATTGGTTAACATAGTACAAAAATGCTACCAAATAAATAAATCCAATTTTTATGGTATTATTAATGAGTATCAAAATTAAGGAGTTTTTATAAAATGAATGCGCAGCAAAAGAAAAAACACTCACTCATTTCAGGTATCCTATCTATTGTCCTCGGATTACTAAATCCATTCGTAGGCCTGTTTTTGGGTATCGTTGGTCTAGTCTTGGCTATCTCACTTCAAAAAGAACCTGAACTAGACTATAAAAAAGAACGAACTCTCAATATCGTAGGTATTGTAATTTCTGTTCTTAACTTTATTTTAGGTGTCATGCTATTCATACGCTAAAGAAGATTTTAAAAAGCTTTATGTTTAAAGCTTTTTTATTTTATTCACTTTTCTCTAAGTAGTTTTTAATGATTTTCAATTCCCCTTGATTCAAGGGTCGGTATTGACCTTCTGCTAGGTCAGGATCTAATAGAAAATCCCCGAACTGAACTCGTTTTAGGGCAGTGACCTTGACACCGACTGAGAGGAACATTTTCTTGACCTGATGAAATTTCCCTTCAGAGATGGTGATCGTAGCTCTACTGAGACTAGGGCTTGATGTTTGAATCTCAAGTTGAGCAGGTTTACAGACAGTTCCATCAAGAAAGATAATTCCATCTTTGAACTGTTGGATGTGGTCGGATGAGAGTGGTCCATTGACTTCAACTTGGTAAGTTTTATCGACATGATATTGAGGGTGGAGAAGTTGAAAACCTAGAGGGCCATTATCCGTTAAGAGGAGGAGCCCCGTCGTATCTCGATCTAGCCGACCGATAGCATAGAGTTGGTCTGATTGGAGGTATTGAGGTAGTAAATCCATAACCGTTGGGAGCTTCTTGTCCTTGCTTGCTGTCACGACACCATTTGGTTTGTGAAGCATGAGATAGGTATGCTCATATCCTTGGATTTTTCTACCCTGAAAAATCAACTCTTGTAATCCCGTATCAACATTCTGTGCAAGGGAAGTAGCAGGGACTCCATCTACTAAGATTTCTTTTTTGAGAAGAGCCTGTTTCATAGATTTTCGACTGATTTTTTCCTGGGCTAATAAATTATCTAAACGCATACCAGCCTATCTTATCACAAGTCGGGATTTTTGAAAAGAAAAGATAAGTCATGAATTTTCTTTTGAAAACATTTACACTTACTTGAGTTAAGTCATTTGCTTAAAATTGTGGTATAATTGCTCAGTTAGAAAATAAATTTTTGAATATAACAGAGGAAATCATGACAAAATTAAGAGAAGATATCCGTAATATCGCGATTATCGCCCACGTCGACCACGGTAAAACAACCCTCGTTGACGAATTATTAAAACAATCTGAAACTCTTGATGCGCGTACAGAATTAGCTGAACGTGCAATGGACTCAAACGATATTGAAAAAGAGCGTGGAATTACCATCCTTGCGAAAAATACAGCCGTTGCCTATAACGGAACTCGTATCAATATCATGGACACACCAGGACACGCGGACTTCGGTGGAGAAGTTGAACGTATCATGAAAATGGTTGACGGTGTAGTCTTGGTAGTGGATTCCTACGAAGGTACTATGCCTCAAACTCGTTTCGTATTGAAAAAAGCATTGGAACAAGACCTTGTCCCAATCGTTGTTATCAATAAAATTGACAAACCATCAGCTCGTCCAGCAGAAGTAGTGGATGAAGTTTTAGAACTTTTCATCGAACTTGGTGCAGATGATGATCAGCTTGACTTCCCAGTAGTCT
>CAUUTJ010000024.1:0-22073 GCA_963548045.1 uncultured Streptococcus sp. | reverse complement strand
AAGATGCAGAACTTTTGAATAAGATTTTTGAAGAAGTTAAAACTTATTGGGAAAACTAGAAGGACGCTAGTCTTCAAAATTTCCTCCCAAAATGTGTCTAAAATATTGACGGAATTCCATTAAAGAAAGAACATTTAGAAGTTTCAATAGGTAAAGATTAGTATATTCTTGTTGAGTGATTTTATTTTATGAAGGTTGTTTATAGTTGAAAGGGGAAAATAGATGGTCTCTAAAATTGATACAGCTTGGGACTTGTTTCTGGAGGGAAAAACATCAGAAGCTAAAAAGTTGGTTGAACAAGATTTTTCCATTGATACCTGTACAGATTTTAGCCTTTTAAATCTGATGGGGTATTTATTATTGGCAGAAAAAGACTATGCCTCGTGTACCCATATCTTTGAGAAATACATTTTATTAGCTCAACAAAATGAAGATAAAGAAAATGAACACATTGGATTACATCAATTAGCTATGATCTACAGAGATCAGGGTGATTTTCATAAGGCTTTAAAACTCATTGAAGACGAAGAGAAGATAGTTGAAGAGCATTTTCCAAATGATAATCTAAAGAAAGCTGTGAATAACTACGAACAAGGCTATGTGAGATTTAAATTAAACAACCTTGATGAAGCTCTTACATTCATGAATCTGTCATTGGAACAATCTTTAGAGACTGATGATGTGATTTCTCAAGCTTGTAGCTATAGAGGGTTAGGTGAAATCTATTTAGCCTTGGAAGATACGGAATTATCCAATAGACATTTCAAACGAGCTATAGAACTTTTCGAAAGTGTTGGAGAGTTTGAAGGGATAAAGGAAATTGAGGAATTGATTAATGAATGATTTGACATTTAGATTTTGCCATTAGTTTGTTTTTGCTTTGAAACTATGTTAGTCTAAGTTGCTAGTATTTTAAAAAGACAAGGTGTTTTATCCTTGTCTTTGTCGTTTTAGTATTGCTTTTGTTTCAATGTCAATAAGGATGAGTAAAAGGCTGGGACAGTAGTCTCAGCCTTTTAATTGAAGATAAAATCTTCTTAGAAACTTTCCTTAGGAGAGTACATAACAGAAGGTTAGGGACTCTAAAGCTAAGTTTTGAGTATTTTTTTATTTGACAAATATAAGTAGACGGTGTATACTTTATAAAAAGTAGACAACGTATACTTTGATAAGGGAAGGTGGTCAAATGAAACGGAATACGGAAGAACTGAAAGAAAAGTTAATTTCGGTCGGCATTGAAGAAATCAGAACTAACGGGATTGACCGGATGTCTATGCGTACAATAGCTCAAAAATGTGGGGTGACTCATGGAGCTCCCTATAAGCATTTTGGAAGTAAAGATAGATATATTCAAGTGGTTATGGAACACTTATCAATGTTCTTTTTGAAAAATATGATACAAGGAATTGATACTTCCATAGATGCAAGAACTCAACTAACTCTGATGGGCTGTAACTTTGTAAGGTTTGCCCAAGAGGAAACCTATCTATTTGAAGCATTATTTATCAAATTTCCATATAACTATTTGGAGTTATCCCAGGAAACTATTTCAGTCAACTCCTCTTTACCAGGATTTGAACATTTTAAGTCGGTAGCGTTAAGACTTAAAGATGAGGAAAATCTTTCTAGTAGTGACGCAGAAATTTTGATCCATTTTTGGAGTTTTATTGCTGGTTTGGCTCTATTGGTAAGGAGTCCTGTTGGAGAAAGCTTTAAAGAAAATGATGTTCAAAAGACCGTCAGAACGATGCTTGATATTTATATAAAAGGAGATAGCTGATGAATGTTTTAATAATCTATTCACATCCGAATGAAACAAGTTATAATGCATCAATCCTTCAAACTGTGCAAAAGCATTTAGCACCAGAGCATAGGGTTAAAATAGTAGACTTATATAAAGAAAACTTTGATCCGGTTTTACGTTTTGATGAAAGGCATAAAAGGAGAGATTTACAGCATAATGAAGACATGAAACCGTATAGAGATTTATTGAGTTGGGCGGATCAGTTGATTTTTATTTTCCCTACTTGGTGGAGTGGAATGCCAGCTATTTTAAAAGGTTTTATTGATCGTGTTTTTGTTGCAGGTTTTGCTTATCAGAATGGACCTCGAGGTCCGGTGGGGCAACTAGATGGAAAAGCGTGGATCATTACGACGCATAATACGCCAAAAATTTTTCTTCCTTTTTCTCAAGACTACGCAAAGGTTCTAAAATCTCAAATCTTGAAACCCTGTGGTATTAAACCGGTTAAAATGACACAAGTTACACGAGTGGAGTATATGAGTGATCGTCAACGGAAAGAAGAACTCGAAAAAATCGCACAGATAGCCAAAAGGATATAAAAACGTGCGTTATAAGTCATGACAGAGCATACAGAATATGAGCTGACAGGAAAAGGGAAATCGCTGATGCCGATTTTAAAGGACTTGAATCAATGGGGGAAAGAATGGTTGCATTAAATTTTCTTCTTCTTTTTGTCACTTTCATCTTGCCACTTAGGTTCTCATTTTGACCGCTTATCCCAAAAGGCCGTTTTTTAAACGGCTTTTTTGCTAGACTGATACTGTCAAAAAGGAGAGAGAACATGATATTACCAGCTAAAAACATCAGTAAACGGTATGGAAATCATCTAGTGGTTGATCATATTCACCTACAGTTTGAAAAGGGAACGTTTAATGCGATTCTAGGACCAAATGGGGCGGGGAAATCAACGACTGAGAAATAAGATTATTGACTCACTATTTATGGAAGTAGTTATTTAAGAGAGAAAGATGAGTTACCAAGATGAGTTACCAAAAAGTTACTAAAATTTGAAAATGAGTCTATTTTGCAAGATTCAAAAGTCCTAAAACCCTATTAAATCAAGGTTATAAGATTTAAAAAATGTATTCATAGAACTCAAAATCCAGTGTCCGCAAGGACGTGCCGGTTCGACCCCGGCCGCCGGTATAGTATTAAAGACAAGGTTTTCGGACCTTGTCTTTTTTATTTTTTCTTCCAATTTTTTCTCATAGTTACTTAAAATTACTTTTCATAAATTTCACCTTTATTGACATTTTTTACTTTATTTTTACTAAATCTTCAATTTTTTCACATTATTTTTAACTAAGATAGGTCTATACCATTTACAAATTAATTATAAAGGTTTATAATGTAATTGACATAATAAATATCAGAAAATTGTTTTATGGAGGTAAAGATTATGCCTAAATATATTAAAGCTGATCAATTTTTCTATCCGCATGGGGTTCGTCGTGGCGGTTTCTTAGAACTTATTGAAGGAAAATTTGGTAAACATGTAGATCAAGTGCCAGAGGATTCTGAAATTATTGATTATAGTGGTTATAGTATTGCCCCAGGTCTTGTGGATACTCACATTCATGGTTTTGGTGGGGTTGATGTTATGGATAATAACATTGAAGGTACGCTTCATACAATGAGTGAGGGTCTACTTAGTACCGGTGTAACCAGCTTCTTGCCAACAACTTTGACATCTTCATATGAGCAGTTATTAGCAGTAACTGAAAATATTGGGGCACGTTACAAAGAAGCGACTGGGGCCAAGATTCGTGGTATTTATTTTGAAGGACCTTATTTTACTGAAAAATATAAGGGAGCTCAAAACCCTGCTTATATGAAAGATCCTAGAATGGACGAATTTCGTGCTTGGCAGAAGGCTGCTAATGGTCTTCTTAATAAGATTGCACTTGCTCCAGAACGTGAAGGTGTAGAAGACTTTGTTCGTACTATTACTGGAGAAGGTGTAACGGTTGCTCTTGGTCACTCTAATGCAACATTTGAGGAAGCTAAAAAAGCTGTTGATGCTGGTGCAAGTGTATGGGTTCATGCCTATAACGGTATGCGTGGCTTGACTCACCGTGAACTTGGAATGGTTGGTGCTATGTATGAATTGCCACACACTTATGCAGAATTGATCTGTGATGGTCACCATGTGGATCCTAAGGCCTGTGATATTCTTCTTAAACAAAAGGGTGCTGAAAATATTGCTCTTATTACAGACTGTATGACAGCTGGTGGTTTACAAGATGGTGACTATATGTTAGGAGAATTCCCGGTAGTAGTGGCGGATGGGACTGCTCGTCTTAAATCTACAGGGAACTTGGCAGGTTCTATTCTCAAACTTAAAGATGGTTTGAAAAATGTTGTTGAATGGGGCATTGCAAATCCTCACGAAGCTGTCATGATGGCAAGTTTGAATCCTGCAAAATCTGTTCATATTGATGATGTCTGTGGACAAATCCGTGAGGGTTACGATGCTGACTTTATCGTTCTTGATAAAGATTTGGAATTGGTAGCAACATATCTTGACGGTGAAAAACGTTATCAAGCATAGAAATATTAAGCAGTGACTAGTCTTAGTTGCTGTTTTTTTTTGTTAGCTGTATTTCTTGTGTGATTTCGTAAATTAGAAAGACTTTATGGCTGTTACTGAAAACGAGCAAATTTCTTTCATTGTGCAAAAAAATTCGCTATAATATACGATACAAAGGAAATGAAACTATGTATCGAGTTATAGAAATGTATGGGGATTTTGAGCCTTGGTGGTTCATAGAAGGATGGGAAGAAGACGTCATAAAGAGTAAGAAATTTGAAAATTACTATGACGCTTTGAAGTACTATAAATCTTGTTGGTTTGAGCTGGAAAAGAAAATTCCGCTTTACAAAAGTCGTGGAGACTTAATGACTATATTTTGGGATCCAGAAGATAAACGTTGGTGTGAGGAATGTGATGACTTTCTGCAACAGTACCATTCGCTTGCTCTACTGGAAGATGGTCAAGTTATCCCAGACGAAAAATTCCGACCAGGTTATGAGAAACAAACTGGTTTAGAAATTCACCGAACTTGTCGTATCAAAAAGGATAGAACAACTTTTTAATAAAGTTGTTCTTTTTTTGTATTTTCTTCGAATAATAAACTGAGGAGGGAATATGGTACAAGCACTTGCACAAGAATTGATTAGTCTCGCAAAAAAGAATGGAGCTCAGGATATATACTTGGTCCCTAAGAATCAAGTTTATGAGTTACATATGCGAATCGGAGATGAAAGACGTCTAATTGATACCTATGATTTTGAAAAATTAGGCGCTGTCATAAGTCATTTTAAGTTCATCGCAGGGATGAATGTTGGTGAAAAACGACGTAGTCAGCTTGGCTCCTGCGACTATCATCATGGCGACAAGGTCTCTTCACTCCGTTTATCAACTGTAGGAGATTATCGTGGATACGAGAGTCTAGTAATCCGACTTTTACATGACCAAGAACGTGAGTTACACTTTTGGTTTCACGATCTTAAGGAACTTGAAAAAGGCTTTAGACAACGAGGCCTTTACTTATTTGCAGGTCCTGTGGGAAGTGGAAAGACAACTCTTATGCATGAATTAGCCAAGTCATTGTTTAAAGGACAGCAGATTATGTCGATTGAAGATCCAGTCGAGATTAAGCAAGAAGAGATGCTACAATTACAACTTAATGAAGCTATCGGCCTGAACTATGAAAATTTGATAAAACTCTCCCTACGGCATCGTCCAGACCTTTTAATTATTGGAGAAATTCGGGATAGTGAAACAGCCCGTGCTGTTGTACGAGCCAGTTTAACAGGGGCTACAGTATTCTCGACCATTCATGCAAAGAGTGTTCGTGGGGTCTATGAGCGCCTTGTAGAACTTGGAGTTAGTGAAGATGAACTCGCAGTTGTTTTACAAGGCGTTTGTTACCAGAGACTAATTGGAGGAGGAGGAATTATCGATTTTGCAAACCAAAATTATCAGGAACACCAGGCAAACAAATGGAATGAGCAAATTGAACAACTTTTTAAAGATGGACATATCACGGCCCTTCAAGCTGAAACGGAGCAAATTAGCTACCAATAAGCAGAAGAAAATTATCACTCTCTTTAACAATTTGTTTTCTAGTGGTTTTCACTTGGTAGAGATCATTTCCTTCTTAGATAGAAGTCATTTGTTGGAAAAGGAATATGTATCTCAGATGCGCTTAGGACTCTCGCAGGGGAAATCCTTCTCGGAAATGATGAGGACTTTAGGTTTTTCGAGTGCGATTGTCACGCAACTTTCATTGGCTGAAGTTCATGGAAATCTTCATTTGAGTTTAGGGAAAATTGAAGAGTATCTTGATAATCTTGCTAAGGTGAAGAAGAAGTTAATTGAAGTTGCGACCTATCCAGTCATTTTGTTAGCTTTCTTACTGCTCATTATGTTGGGTTTGCGGAATTATCTCTTGCCTCAACTAGATAGTAGTAATATAGCTACCTTAGTGATTAGTAACTTGCCACAGATTTTTCTCGGACTGACTCTAGTAGTAGCACTCGCATTTTTAACAGGATTGATTTTCTACAGAAAATCTAGGAAGATACAAGTCTTTTCTTTTCTGGCTAGAATTCCTTTTATCGGTGTGTTTATTCAGTATTATCTGACTGCCTATTATGCTAGAGAATGGGGAAATATGATTGGACAAGGATTAGAATTGTCACAGATTTTCCAGATGATGCAGGAGCAGGGCAATCCACTTTTTAAGGAAATTGGTTTGGATTTATCTCAGTCATTACAAAATGGTCATGAATTTTCTAAAGTTGTTCAAGATTATCCCTTCTTTAGAAGAGAATTGGGATTAATCATTGAATATGGAGAGGTCAAATCCAAGTTGGGAAGCGAATTGGAAATCTATGCGGAAAAAACTTGGGAATCATTCTTTACCCGAGTCAATCGGACCATGAACCTAGTTCAACCGCTGGTGTTTATTTTTGTAGCCCTGCTAATCGTTTTATTGTACGCAGCCATGTTGCTGCCAATGTATCAAAATATGGAGGTAAATTTTTAGATGAAAAAAATGATGATGAAATTAAAAGAAGCAAAGGTAAAAGCTTTTACGTTGGTAGAAATGTTAGTCGTGTTGCTTATCATTAGCGTCCTACTCTTACTGTTTGTACCAAATCTGACGAAGCAAAAAGAAGCAGTGAATGACAAGGGGAAAGCGGCTGTCGTCAAGGTGGTAGAAAGTCAGGCAGAACTCTATAGTCTGGATAAAAATGAAGATGCCAGTCTAAGCAAATTACAGGCAGATGGACGTATCACTGCTGAGCAAGCAAAAGCCTATAAAGAATATCATGCAAAGCAAAAGACAAGTCAAACAGTTGCGGATTAAGGCATTTACCATGCTTGAGAGTCTATTGGTCTTAGGAATAGTCAGTCTGTTAGCCTTGGGCTTGTCGAGTTCAGTTCAGTCAACTTTTGCGGCTGTAGAAGAGCAGATTTTCTTTATGGAGTTTGAGGAACTTTATCGGGAAACGCAGAAGCGAAGTCTGGCTAGTCAGCAAAAGATCAACTTAATGTTAGAAGAGAGAAGTATTGGAAATGGCTATCAGAAATTAGCCATCCCTAAAGGGATTCAACTACAGTCCAATCAGTCAATCACCTTTGATAAGGCTGGAGGAAATTCGTCTCTTGCAAGTGTGAGATTTCAAACAAGGAAAGAAGTAGTTCGCTACCAACTATATCTAGGAAATGGAAAGATTAAACGTATTCAAGAAGCAAAAAATTAAGGCGGTTATTCTGCTAGAGGCAGTGATTTCCCTTGCAATTTTTGCTAGTATTGCAATCCTCTTGCTGGGACAGATTCAAGAAAGTAGAAGGAGAGAAGCAGAACTTCTAAAACAGGAAGAAGTTTTGCGTGTAGCTCGAATGGCTCTGCAGACGGGACAAAAGCAGTTGACGGTTAATGGGCTTACGGTTGATGTTGTCTCGAATGAGCGAGGTTTGGAGGTATACCATGGAACGGAGAAATTACTGGCGATTCAAGACAAGTAGAGTCAGAGCTTTTACGCTTTTAGAATCCCTGGTTGCTCTTCTTGTTATCAGTGGTAGCTTGCTTCTTTTTCAATCTATGAGTCAACTCTTGGTTTCAGAAGTTCGCTACCAGCAGAAAAGTGAGCAGAAGGAATGGCTCTTATTTGTGGATCAGCTGGAAGCAGAGTTGAATCGAACTCAATTTGAAAAAGTGGAGAATGATAGGCTTTACCTCAAACAGGATGGGAAATCTATCTCTATGGGGAAATCAAGGTCAAATGATTTCCGAAAAACAGATGCTAGTGGACGTGGCTATCAACCCATGGTCTACGGTCTGAAATCAGCTCGAATTCAAGAAAAAGGGCAAGAGCTGCACTTTCACTTTCAGTTTGAAAAGGGACTAGAGAGGGAATTTATCTATCGTGTTGAAAAAGAAAAAAGTTAGAGCTGGAGTTCTCCTTTACGCTATTACTATTGCTGGAATTTTTAGTCTTTTGTTGCAGTTTTATCTAAATCGGCAAGTAGCACATCATCAGGATTATGCCTTAAATAAAGAAAAACTTCTTGCATTTGCAATGGCTAAGAGAACCTATGAAAAAGCTAATTCTAAAAATGGAGAGCAGTCATTTAATGTAGGAAAGTCAACTTATCGTAATGACGAAAAGGGTTTTACAACGATTGTTGACACCGGAAAAAATCAATTTGAATTTCACTTTTCTCCTTTGAAAAAGACCGATAAAAAGACTAAGAAGACAGAAAATAAGTCCAAAGAAGGAAATGAGGAGAAAAAAGAAGAACATGTAAAAAAAGAAACTGCAAAGTCTTCTGAAGTTACTCCTTCAAAGAAAGATACAGAATAACTTGGATTTTTGCTTCAGTTGTAAGGTTGAGGGCTAGTGAGTTAGGACGAGGTTTTTGTCTGAAATCATGCTATAATAGATACATATGGAGGACAGAATATGTCAAGTGTAAAATTGTATCTAGTACGTCATGGGAAAACAATGTTTAATACAATCGGTCGTGCTCAAGGTTGGAGTGATACTCCCCTAACAGCTGAGGGAGAACGAGGCATTCATGAATTGGGGATTGGTTTGCGGGAGTCAGGTTTAACCTTTGAACGTGCTTATTCAAGCGATTCTGGGCGGACCATTCAGACAATGGGAATTATCCTTGAAGAACTTGGTTTGACAGGGCAAATTCCTTATCGCATGGATAAGCGAATTCGTGAATGGTGCTTTGGTAGTTTTGATGGTGCTTATGATGGAGACCTTTTTATGGGCATCATTCCTCGGATCTTTAATGTCGATCATGTGCATCGCTTGTCCTATGCGGAGTTAGCTGAAGGTTTGGTAGAAGTGGATACAGCAGGCTGGGCTGAAGGTTGGGAAAAACTAAGTGGTCGCATCTGGGAAGGTTTTGAGGCCATTGCTAAGGAAATGGAAGCTAATGGGGGAGGAAATGCTCTCGTAGTAAGCCATGGAATGACTATTGGAACCATTGTTTATTTAATCAACGGAATGCATCCGCATGGCCTTGATAATGGAAGTGTGACGATTCTTGAGTATGAAGATGGTCAGTTCTCAGTTAAGATTGTTGGGGACCGTAGCTACCGTGAAATTGGACGAGCTCAATTAGACGAGCAAGATCGTTCAGAGCAATAAAATTTAGTACTAAATGAAAATGATTAATAGGATGCTAATGTCTTGATTCACAAGCTTGCGAGAGCTGAGTGCTTTGACAATAGCATTCTTTTTTGTTAGAATAGCATCAACATGAAAGCATAAGAAGGGACTGACAGAGCTGTCGTTCCCTTTTGTCTATCTTATAAGGGGGAAATATGCTGTTTCAGAAAATGAAAACCTATAAATGGCATGCTCTGGCTTCCTTGGTTATGACAGGATTAATGGTCGCGAGTTCACTTCTGCAGCCACGTTATTTGCAGGAGGTTTTAGAGGCACTGCTAACAGGTGATAATGAAGCTATTTATAATATTGGTTTTTGGTTGATTCTTGTTGCCTTGATTGGTTTGGTCGCAGGTGGTATCAATGTTGTGTTAGCGGCCTATATTGCGCAAGGAGTCTCTTCTGACCTAAGGGAAGATGCCTTTCGTAAGATTCAAACTTTTTCATACGCCAATATTGAGAAGTTTAATGCAGGGAACCTTGTTGTTCGTATGACCAATGATATCAACCAAATCCAGAACGTAGTCATGATGACCTTTCAAATTCTCTTTCGACTACCGCTTTTGTTTATCGGTTCCTTTATTCTAGCAGTCGCGACCTTACCTTCTCTGTGGTGGGTACTAGTTCTTATGGTCGTTTTGATTGTTGCTATGACGGGTCTTATGATGGGAATGATGGGGCCTCGCTTTGCAAAATTCCAGACTTTATTAGAGCGTATCAATGCTATTGCAAAAGAAAATTTACGTGGTGTGCGCGTGGTCAAATCTTTTGTTCGAGAGAAAGATCAGTTTAATAAGTTTACGCAAGTGTCAGATGAGTTGCTGGGAGAAAACCTTTATATCGGCTATGCTTTTTCTATTGTTCAACCTGCAATGATGTTGATTTCTTACGGTGCTGTCTTTCTTTCAATCTGGCTTGTAGCAGGTATGGCAGAGTCAGATCCTTCAGTGGTTGGTTCCATTGCTTCCTTCGTGAACTATCTGAGTCAGATTATCTTTACTATCGTTATGGTCGGATTTTTGGGTAACTCAGTCACTCGTGCCATGATTTCCCTCCGTCGTATTCGTGAAATCCTGGATACAGAACCGGCTATGACCTTTAAGGATGTGGAAGATGAAGATTTGGAAGGAAGTCTCAGCTTTGAAAATGTGACCTTCACCTATCCAAATGATGAAGAACCTATCCTAAAAGATGTCTCCTTCGATATTGCAGTTGGTGAGATGGTTGGGGTTGTCGGAGCAACCGGTGCAGGGAAATCAACCTTGGCTCAGTTGATTCCACGACTGTTTGATCCTCAGCAAGGTTCTATCAAAATTGGCGGAAAGGACATTCGTACAGTTAGTGAAGGGACACTTCGCAAAACTGTTTCTATCGTCTTACAGAGAGCCATTCTCTTTAGTGGAACCATCGCAGATAATCTCAGACAAGGAAAGGGAGATGCGACAGTTTCAGAAATGGAACGCGCAGCTCGTATTGCTCAGGCGAGTGAATTTATCAGTCGTATGGACTTAGCCTTTGAAAGTCCGGTCGAGGAACGTGGAACCAACTTTTCTGGTGGACAAAAACAAAGGATGTCTATTGCGCGTGGGATTGTCAGCAATCCTAAAATATTGATTTTCGATGATTCAACCTCTGCCCTTGATGCTAAATCAGAGCGTTTGGTTCAAGAAGCCCTTAACAAAGATTTGAAGGGAACGACTACGATTATCATAGCGCAAAAAATAAGCTCTGTTGTTCATGCGGATAAAATTTTAGTGCTTGATCAAGGCCGCTTGATTGGTCAAGGTAAGCATGCTGAGTTAGTTGCAACAAACTCAGTCTATCGTGAAATTTACGAAACGCAAAAAGGAAAGGAGGAGTAGGATGAAGACATTTCGATTTTTTTGGAACTATTTTAAAGTTTACAAGATATCCTTTATCGTTGTTATCACTATGATTGTTATTGCAACGGTAGCACAAGCTCTCTTTCCAGTTTTTGCAGGTCAAACAGTAACGGAACTAGCTAATTTGGTTATTGCCTATCAAAATGGGAATCCTGATATGGTTTGGCAAAGTCTCTTTGGACTTCTGGTCAATCTTGCCTATATTTTGATTGTTTTAGTAGTGTCTAGTCTCATCTATATGGTCTTGATGAGCCGCATTATTGCCGAATCGACAAATGAGATGCGTAAGGGACTTTTTGGCAAGCTTTCTCGCTTGACCGTTTCCTTCTTTGACCGCCATCAAGATGGTGATATCCTGTCACGTTTTACCAGTGATTTGGATAATATTCTCCAAGCTTTTAACGAAAGCCTGGTGTCTGTTATGACCAACATTGCCCTTTACATTGGTTTGCTGATTGTCATGTTTGCAAAAAATGTTACCTTGGCTTTGATTACGACTGCTAGCACTCCGATAGCAGTTGTCATGTTGTTCTTTATCTTAAAGCTAGCGCGGAAATACACCAACCTCCAACAAAAAGAAGTTGGGAAACTCAATGCTTATATGGATGAGAGTATCTCTGGACAAAAAGCAGTTATCGTTCAAGGTATCCAAGAAGATGTGATTGCTGGTTTTGTCGAGCAAAATGAACGGGTTCGAAAAGCAACCTTTAAGGGAAGAATGTTCTCAGGAATTCTTTTCCCTGTTATGAACGGGATGAGTTTGGTCAATACAGCGGTCGTTATTTTTGTAGGTTCAGCTGTATTGCTGAATGATAAGAACATCGAGACAGCAACAGCACTTGGTTTGATTGTCATGTTTACCCAGTTTTCGCAACAGTATTACCAACCCATTATCCAATTAGCGGCGAGTTGGGGAAGTTTGCAACTGGCCTTTACAGGTGCAGACCGTATCCAAGAAATGTTTGATGCAGAAGAAGAAATTCGTCCTCAAGATGCTCCAGTCTTTAGCGAATTAAAAGAGGGTGTGGAGATTCGTAACGTAGACTTCTCCTACCTGCCAGAGAAACCTATTTTGAAAGATGTCAGCATTTCAGCTCCAAAAGGAAAAATGATTGCGGTTGTTGGTCCGACAGGTTCAGGGAAAACAACCATCATGAACCTCATCAATCGTTTTTATGATGTGGATGCTGGTAGTATCAGCTTTGATGGAACAGATATCCGCGAATTTGATTTAGATAGTTTGCGAAGCAAGGTGGGAATTGTTCTACAGGATTCTGTTTTGTTCAGCGGAACTATTCGTGACAATATTCGATTCGGTGTGCCAGATGCCAGTCAGGAAATGGTTGAAGCAGCAGCCAAAGCCACGCATATCCATGAATATATCGAAAGTCTGCCAGACAAGTATGATACATTGATTGATGATGACCAGAGTGTCTTCTCGACCGGTCAAAAGCAGTTAATTTCTATCGCTCGTACCTTGATGACAGATCCCCAGGTCTTAATCTTGGATGAGGCAACATCAAACGTTGATACTGTAACAGAAAGTAAGATTCAAAATGCCATGGAAGCTATCGTGGCAGGAAGAACTAGTTTTGTGATTGCCCATCGCTTAAAAACCATTCTCAATGCCAATCAGATCATTGTCCTTAAGGATGGTGAGGTTATCGAGCAAGGAAACCATCACGAATTACTCAAGCTTGGAGGTTTTTACTCCGAACTCTACCACAATCAATTTGTCTTTGAATAATACTCTTCGAACATCTCTTCAAACCACGTCAGCGTCCCCTTGCCGTATATGTGTTACTGACTTCGTCAGTTCTATCCACAACCTCAAAACTGTGTTTTGAGCAACCTGCGGCTAGCTTCCTAGTTTGCTCTTTGATTTTCATTGAGTATAAGCAAAAAAGTTGTCCTAATTTTGGGCAACTTTTTCTGATAAAAAAAATTTATCACGGACTTAAAAAAAACATATTAGACAGGTGTGGGGAAGGATGATAAGATAAGATTATCAATCGAAAACGAAAGGAAATCAGTAATGGCAAGAACAGTTGTTGGAGTAGCGGCGAACCTATGTCCTGTGGACGCAGAAGGAAAAAATATTCATTCATCAGTCTCTTGTAAATTTGCTGAGAGTATTCGTCAGGTTGGCGGACTTCCTTTGGTCATCCCAGTTGGTGATGAGTCAGTTGTTCACGACTACGTAGAAATGATTGACAAGCTTATCTTGACTGGAGGGCAAAATGTCCATCCTCAGTTTTATGGTGAAGAAAAAACGATTGATAGCGACGACTATAACCTAGCTCGCGATGAGTTTGAGCTAGCTCTTCTACAAGAAGCATTGCGTCAGAACAAATCAATCTTAGCCATTTGCCGTGGTGTCCAGCTCGTCAACGTTGCCTTTGGTGGAACCCTCAATCAAGAAATTGAAGGACACTGGCAGGGGCTTCCTTTTGGAACGTCACATTCCATTGAAACGGTTGATGGAAGCCTTGTGTCGAAATTGTTTGGTAAAACTAGTCAGGTTAATTCAGTTCATCGTCAGAGTATTAAAGACTTGGCACCTAATTTCCGTGTAACGGCAGTAGATCCACGTGACCAAACTGTTGAAGCAATTGAATCCATTGATGAACACCGCATTATCGGCTTGCAGTGGCATCCAGAATTTTTGGTCAATGAAGAAGACGGCAACTTAGAATTATTTGAGTATTTATTGAATGAATTGTAATGAATTATAACGACTAGAAACCTAGTCGTTTTTTTGTTTTGCTTCTTCAAATTTTAATATTGTAACATTTTTTACGCAAACGTTTGAATTATGATAAAATTTGGAAAAATTCAGTATAAAAACTTGAAAAAATCCAAGGTAAGCGTTATGATAGAAAAGAAGAAATTTTGGAGGAATACTATGTCACATATTAAATTTGATTATTCAAAAGTATTAGACAAATTTGTTGCACCACATGAAGTGGAATACATGCAAGCACAAGTTACAGCAGCAGACGAATTGATCCGTAAAGGAACTGGTGCTGGTAGCGACTTCTTGGGTTGGTTGGATCTTCCTGAAAACTACGACCGCGAAGAATTTGACCGCATCTTGAAAGCTGCTGAGCAAATCAAAGCAGACAGCGATGTTTTGGTGGTTATCGGTATCGGTGGATCTTACCTTGGAGCGAAAGCTGCCATTGACTTCTTGAACCACCACTTTGCAAACTTGCAAACAAAAGAAGAACGCAAAGCTCCACAAATCCTTTATGCTGGAAACTCAATCTCATCTACTTACCTTGCTGACTTGGTAGAGTATGTTTCAGATAAAGATTTCTCAGTCAATGTGATTTCTAAATCAGGTACAACAACTGAACCAGCCATCGCTTTCCGTGTCTTCAAAGAACTCTTGGTTAAGAAATACGGTCAAGAAGAAGCTAACAAACGTATCTATGCAACAACTGACCGCCAAAAAGGTGCTGTTAAGGTTGAAGCAGATGCTAACGGTTGGGAAACATTTGTTGTTCCAGATGATATCGGTGGACGTTTCTCAGTATTGACGGCAGTTGGATTGCTTCCAATCGCAGCATCAGGTGCAGATATCAAAGCCCTTATGGAAGGTGCCAACGCAGCTCGTAAAGACTACACTTCAGATAAACTTTCTGAAAACGAAGCTTACCAATATGCAGCTGTTCGTAACATCCTTTACCGTAAAGGTTATGCAACTGAAATCTTGGTAAACTACGAGCCATCACTTCAATACTTCTCAGAATGGTGGAAACAATTGGCTGGTGAGTCAGAAGGGAAAGACCAAAAAGGTATTTACCCAACTTCAGCTAACTTCTCAACAGACTTGCACTCATTGGGTCAATTTATCCAAGAAGGAACTCGTATCATGTTTGAAACAGTTGTCCGTGTGGACAAACCACGTAAGAACGTGATCATCCCTACTTTGGAAGAAGACCTTGACGGACTTGGTTATCTTCAAGGAAAAGACGTTGACTTCGTTAACAAAAAAGCAACTGACGGTGTTCTTCTTGCCCACACAGACGGTGACGTACCAAACATGTACGTAACTCTTCCTGAGCAAGATGCCTTCACTCTTGGTTACACAATCTACTTCTTCGAATTGGCTATCGCCCTTTCAGGTTACTTGAATGCTATCAACCCATTTGACCAACCAGGTGTTGAAGCATACAAACGTAACATGTTTGCCCTTCTTGGTAAACCAGGATTTGAAGAATTGAGCAAAGAACTCAACGCTCGTCTATAACAGAGCTGAAAAGAGTGGTTTTACCACTCTTTTTTCTATTTCTCGAAAAGAGAAATTGGACTCTGGCACGACTTGTGATATAATATAGAGAGCAAAAAGGCAGACGCCTAGAGACTTTATAGGAGAAGATATGTCAAAAGATATTCGTGTGCGTTATGCACCAAGTCCAACAGGACTACTACACATCGGAAATGCCCGTACAGCATTGTTTAACTACTTGTATGCACGCCACCATGGTGGAACTTTTATCATCCGTATCGAAGATACTGACCGCAAACGTCATGTCGAAGACGGAGAACGTTCACAGCTTGAAAACCTTCGTTGGTTGGGCATGGATTGGGATGAAAGTCCAGAAACTCATGAAAACTACCGCCAATCAGAGCGTTTGGAACTCTATCAAAAATATATCGACCAATTGCTTGCTGAAGGGAAAGCCTACAAATCTTACGTCACTGAAGAAGAGTTGGCAGCTGAACGTGAACGCCAAGAAGCAGCTGGTGAAACACCTCGTTACATTAACGAATACCTTGGTATGAGCGAGGAAGAAAAAGCAGCTTATATCGCAGAACGTGAAGCAGCAGGTGTCATTCCAACGGTTCGTTTGGCAGTCAATGAGTCTGGTATCTACAAATGGCATGATATGGTCAAAGGCGATATCGAGTTTGAAGGTGGCAATATCGGTGGTGACTGGGTCATCCAAAAGAAAGATGGCTATCCAACTTATAACTTTGCCGTTGTGATCGATGACCACGATATGCAAATCTCTCACGTGATCCGTGGAGATGACCACATCGCCAACACTCCAAAACAACTCATGGTCTATGAAGCGCTTGGATGGGAAGCGCCAGAGTTTGGTCACATGACCTTGATCATCAACTCTGAAACTGGTAAGAAGTTGTCTAAACGTGACACTAATACCCTTCAATTTATCGAAGATTACCGGAAGAAAGGTTACCTTCCAGAAGCAGTCTTTAACTTTATCGCTCTTCTTGGTTGGAACCCTGGTGGGGAAGACGAAATCTTCTCTCGCGAAGAACTGATCAAACTCTTTGATGAAAACCGCCTCAGCAAGTCTCCAGCAGCTTTCGACCAAAAGAAAATGGACTGGATGAGCAATGAGTATATCAAGAATGCAGACCTTGCGACCATCTTTGAAATGGCAAAACCATTCCTCGAAGAAGCAGGACGTTTGACAGACAAGGCTAAGAAATTGGTTGAACTCTACAAACCACAAATGAAATCAGTGGATGAAATCGTTCCATTGACGGACCTCTTCTTCTCAGACTTCCCAGAATTGACAGAAGCTGAGAAAGAAGTCATGGCTGGTGAAACAGTGCCAACGGTACTTGAAGCCTTCAAAGCAAAACTTGAAGCCATGTCAGACGAAGAATTTGTGGCAGAAAATATCTTCCCACAAATCAAAGCAGTCCAAAAAGAAACAGGTATCAAAGGGAAGAATCTTTTCATGCCTATCCGTATCGCCGTTTCAGGTGAAATGCATGGTCCTGAATTGCCAGATACCATCTACTTGCTTGGACGTGAAAAATCTATCCAACACATTGAAAAAATGTTGGAAGAAATTGCAAAATAGAAGATGAAAAGAACTCATATTTTGAGTTCTTTTTTGTGTATACTTGTTTGAAAATGCAAAGATTTTATTGTATAATATGAGGTGACAGGGCAAGGGAAATAAAGTAATGCGATGGTATATTCTTTACAATGAGACTCGTATTAGCCCAGACATTACATTTAATGTTGGTGAGTCTACTTATTTTTTCTTTGCGTTTTGCTGGACGGGAGGAGAGATTCTTTCGGCCATGCAGATATCATCCATTACAAAGACTTTGTTTTCGATCACAAGAGTTTTTCTATAAGGATATTGGTCGCTATTGGCCATCATTTAGAGAACCTATCAACTCTTTCTTCTCCAAATACAGAAAGAAATCGACCTTGCTCTGTTACCTTGCGTTAAGCAAGGTTTTTTTGAGGAAAGGGGCTAGGAAATTTACGATTTCGTTTTGGAGTGGTATAATATTAACTATCCTGATGAATAGAGGAACTCAAATGAAAGAATTTAATAAATCAATCAAATTAGAGCATGTGGCTTATGATATTCGTGGACCAGTTTTGGAAGAAGCTATGCGTATGCGCGCTAATGGAGAAAAAATTCTCCGTTTGAATACAGGAAATCCAGCTGAGTTTGGTTTTACAGCACCAGATGAGGTCATTCATGACTTGATTATGAATGCGCGTGATAGCGAAGGTTATTCAGATTCTAAAGGAATCTTTTCAGCCCGTAAAGCGATTATGCAATATTGCCAACTGAAAAATTTCCCAAATGTAGGTATCGATGATATCTACCTTGGAAATGGGGTTAGTGAGCTAATCGTTATGTCCATGCAGGGGCTTTTGGACAACGGCGATGAAGTCTTGGTTCCTATGCCAGACTATCCTCTTTGGACGGCAGCAGTCAGTCTAGCCGGAGGAAATGCCGTACACTATATTTGTGACGAAGAAGCAGAATGGTATCCAGACCTAGATGATATCAAGTCTAAGATTAGTTCCAATACCAAGGCTATTGTGTTGATCAATCCAAATAATCCAACAGGTGCCCTCTATCCCAAAGAACTCTTGCTAGATATTATTGAGATTGCTCGCCAAAATGACTTGATTATCTTTGCGGATGAAATCTACGACCGTATGGTTATGGACGGCAATGTCCACACACCAGTAGCAAGTTTGGCTCCAGACCTTTTCTGTGTCAGCATGAATGGTTTGTCTAAATCTCACCGTATCGCTGGATTCCGTGTGGGTTGGATGGTCTTGTCTGGACCTAAACATCATGTAAAGGGCTATATTGAAGGTCTCAATATGCTCTCAAACATGCGCCTCTGTTCAAACGTACTCGCCCAGCAGGTAGTTCAAACCTCCCTTGGTGGTCATCAGTCGGTGGATGAATTGCTCTTACCAGGTGGTCGCATCTACGAGCAAAGAAACTTTATTTATAATGCGATTCAAGATATTCCTGGTTTGTCTGCTGTTAAACCAAAAGCAGGTCTTTATATCTTCCCTAAGATTGATCGTAATATGTACCGTATCGACGATGATGAACAATTTGTCCTTAATTTCTTGAAGCAAGAAAAGGTTCTCTTAGTACATGGACGAGGATTTAACTGGAAAGATCCAGATCACTTCCGTATCGTCTATCTACCACGCGTCGATGAGTTAGCTCAAATCCAAGAGAAGATGACTCGTTTCTTGAAGCAGTATCGTAGATAAGGCTTTCATAGGGAAAAGCAGGAAACATTTGTTCAGAGCTATTGACAAATAGGTAAGAATCAGATAGAATAGTAAAGTATGTTTAGTAACTGATCACATTATAGCCGGCTAAACGAATACAAAATCTATGAGGAGGTATTCATCGTGAAACGTACTTATCAACCAAGTAAACTTCGTCGTGCGCGCAAACACGGATTCCGTAACCGTATGTCAACTAAAAACGGTCGTCGCGTATTGGCAGCTCGTCGTCGCAAAGGACGCAAAGTTTTGGCTGCGTAATCAAAACGAATCAAACAAAGAAGTCAGTAGAAACTCGAGTCTACTGACTTTTCTGTTGCCTAAAAAAGTGAATTTTCTAAAATACCTGTTTTAGAATAAAACCTTTAGAAGATGTATTGGAAAGACGACATATAGAAAAAAGCTCAAAACCAGAGGTTAAGTTTTCTGGTTTTGAGCTTTTCTTTATTCTTTCAAATGATAAGAGTAGCTAGCAACGACGACATCTTCGTGCCATCTGAGAGCATATTTTAATTTGAGGCTCATTTGATTGTGTAGGATATTTTGCCAAGGTTTGTTAGGGATAAATTGGGGTACTAGAACTGTAACTGTGTAGTTCTTTTTCTTGGCTTCTTGAGAGATTTTTCGAACATATCGAACTGTAGGTGTGATGATATCGCGATAGCTAGTATTAATGTTTTTTAGAGTGATATTTGGGAAGTAGTCAGCGAATTCTTGAAGGATTTCTTGGTCTTTTTCCTCCGTTTCCTTGGTGGAAATGTGCATAGCCAAAACCTCATCTCCAATGCTTTGAGCGTAGTTAATAGCACCAACGCTGACTCTGGTAACATTTCCTACTAAGACAAGGACGACATTGCCATCGTAGGCTTTCTTTTGAATTCCTTCATAAAGTCGAAGTTGTTTGGCCACTTTTTGGTAATGGTTATGGATAGACAAGAAAAGGAAGGTTAGAACCAGGATGATTGGGAAGAAAGGCCAGATATCTCCAAGTCTGAAGAAGAGTAAGATAAGAACGATAGCATAACAAATGATGGCACCGAGGATATTTGCAAAGGCAGATTTTAAGAAATGAGAGCCTTTTTCTTTTTTCCAGTGGCGAATCATCCCTGTTTGAGAAAGAGCAAAAGGTACGAAAACTCCAATAGTATAAAGAGGAATCAAGCGTTCCGTATTTCCGTTAAAAATGAGCAGAAGAATCATAGCGCCAAAGGCCAAGGTTAGGATACCGTTTGAGTAGCCTAGACGATCTCCTTTTTCCATAAAGAGATGGGGCATGTACTTGTTTTTAGCCATATTGTAAGCCAACATCGGAAAGGCAGAAAAACCAGTATTTGCAGCTACGGCAAGGATGAGGGCTGTTGAAAATTGGAAGAGATAATAAACAACTTGGCCGAGAGCTGAATCCCCTAAAATTCCTTTAGCCATCTGTGAAAGGATTGTTTCTCCGTGTTGAGGAGTAATCCCCATCCAGTAGTTTAGGAAGGTAATTCCTGCAAATAGAAATCCAAGAATCAGCGACATGATGGTCAGTGTCTGAGCAGCGTTCTTCTCTTTAGGAGTTTTGAAAAATGGAACAGCGTTTGAGATGGCTTCAACCCCGGTTAATGAAGCTGAACCGCTGGTAAAGGCTCTTAAAATGAGAACAATTGAGAGACTTGGGACTGCTTGACCAATAGAGGAAGTTGCATGATAGCTGAGAGAACCTGTCAATAGCTGGAAGAGACCAAACAATAAGAGGAAGACCGTGCTAAAGATAAAGAGATAGACAGGGATCATCAGAGAACTAGCAGATTCCCTCAAGCCTCTCAGATTTAAAAGCATGAGTAAACAGACCAGAAAAATAGAAATGTGGAGGTTGTAGGGATGGAGAGCAGGAAGTGCTGCTGTGATAGCATCAGCTCCTGCAGCCACGGATACGGCTACTGTTAGCATATAGTCAACAAGCAAGCTTCCCCCAGCAATCAAACCGAGCTCAGGTGATAGGTTTTCTCGAGTAACCATATAGGCACCCCCACCTTGAGGGTAGGCGTGAATGATTTGTCGGTAAGAAATGGTTAGACTAGCAAGTAGCAAGAGGACAAAAATGCCGATAGGGAGACTCCACCAAATAGCAAGGGGAGAAAGACTAGCCAAGACAAGGACGACCTGCTCAGGTCCATAGGCGATAGATGAAAGGGCATCGCTTGAGAGCATTGCAAGTGCCTGTGTTTTTCCAAGTAGCCCTCCTTCGCCTTCAGTTAAGGACTTGAGAGGACGACCGATAAAGGTATATTTTAGTTTTGTAAACATTTTCTTTCCTTTTCTGAAAATTTTAACAAGAGCTATTATACTGCTATGAAAAAATACCGTCAAGGGAAAATCATTGATTTCAAAATATTTTTTTCCTATAAGGATGCGACTAGTTTTTTTGGTATAATAGAAGGTAGAAAAAACGAGGAAATATAAATGATTTTTGATACACATACACATTTAAATATAGAGGAATTTTTGGGACGTGAAGAAGAAGAGCTTGCCTTAGCAGCTGAAATGGGTGTGTCTCGGATGAATATCGTTGGTTTTGACAAACCGACCATTGAGCGTGCTTTAGAATTGGTGGACAAGTATGACCAACTCTATGCGACAATTGGATGGCATCCAACAGAGGCAGGAGATTATACAGAGGATATTGAGAATTACTTGCTAGAAAAACTAAAACATCCTAAAGTGGTTGCCTTGGGTGAGATTGGTTTGGACTATCACTGGATGACAGCGCCTAAAGAAGTTCAAGAGAAGGTTTTCCGTCGTCAGATTCAGCTATCAAAGGAAATGGACTTGCCTTTTGTAGTTCATACCCGTGATGCGCTAGAAGATACCTATGAGATTATTAAGAGTGAGGGCGTTGGTCCACGTGGCGGCATCATGCATTCCTTTTCAGGTTCTTTGGAGTGGGCTGAGAAGTTTGTGGAGCTTGGCATGACTATTTCATTTTCTGGAGTGGTGACCTTCAAGAAGGCAACAGATATTCAAGAGGCTGCTAAAGAGTTACCTTTGGATAAGATTTTGGTAGAAACGGATGCCCCTTACCTGGCTCCTGTTCCTAAACGTGGTCGTGAAAACAAGACAGCTTACACGCGCTATGTAGTGGACTTTATTG
>CAUUTJ010000023.1:0-22262 GCA_963548045.1 uncultured Streptococcus sp. | reverse complement strand
TGGGACCAAGGTGTCGCAGGTTCGAATCCTGTCTTCCCGATTGGTCAATACTTAAATTGAGGCTGTAGCCTTTTTTTATTTGATAGGATTTATAACTTACTATTTACCTGTAAATTCTCATTACATTTTCTTAAAGTTTCCACGCTATTTTCATTTCAAAAACGAATTAATTGGTTAAGAATTATCTTTATGATAGTTCTTTTTTTTTATTTTTGGTATCCTAGTCATATGAAAAGAATCAAAATTGATGTTGTGATTGTTCCTTTAAGTGGACATTTGTATCCAACTATGAATTTATTGCTGCCTCTTTTAAACAATCCTCAGTATGAGATCCGTCTATTTACAGGCCCTCAGAAGAAAACTGTTGCTGAGGCTGCAGGTTTTAATGTAGTTACTATACTAGAAGGCCACGTTGAGGAGTTCGAAAAAGCAGCAAATAACTCTGAACAATTAGGGGTTTTATCAGCCTATCGTCAACTTTCTGCTAGTATTGATTTAATTAATTTAGTTTCTGATCAATTAATGAAAGAGTGGCAAAAGAATCGCCCAGATATTGTTATTGCTGATTTTATAACTTTGTCAGGTGGGCTCGTGGCAGATCAGCTTGGAATTCCATGGATTACTACCATGGCTACACAATTTGTATTAGAGACTACTGATGGCCCGCCCTGTCTAATTGGTGGGATGGGTAGTCCCAAGAATGCTTGGGAGTCTGCAGTACAATTTTTAGGTAGAAAGGGAACTCGGTTAGTAAAACGGATTGTATCTTTTTCGTTTCGTGATCGTTTAAAGAGATATAATTTTAGACTCTATAATCAGCTGGACCAAGAGACTATTTATTCTCCATATTCAATTCTTGGTATAGGGATGAAAGAAGTAGAGTTAAAAAAGGGATTTCCAGAACACTACAAGTGGGTAGGGCCCTCTGGAGCTTCTGTTGAGGCTGGAGAGGATTATCCATTAGATTTGTCGGTTTTCCCTAATCGAAAAATGGTTTTGGTTACTTGTGGGACACAACTGGCATGGGCCAAAGATAATCTAATCTTTCAAGCGAAGCAACTAGCCAAAGCGCATCCTGATTTTCACTTTTTTGTGACTCGTGGAGTTGGTGGAGAACCTTTTCAGTGTGAGAATCTGATGGAGAATCTGTCCCTTGTTTCTTATCTTCCTTACAAAGAGTACATCCCTCAGATGGATTATGTGATTCATCATGGTGGAGCTGGAATTTTTTATCAGTGTATCATTTATGGTAAACCAGCTTTGATTTTGCCTCACGATTACGACCAATTTGATTATGCCGTTCGTGGTGTGGAAGCGGGTGTTGCACTGACTGCTAATAAAGAGGATACGAGAGCGATTGGCTTAGCCTTTGAGAAATTAATTGCTAAAGAAAATTGGTCAGAATTAGAGACTTTACGCCAAGCTGCACAATCCTATCATCCAACAGAAATTTTGGAAAGCGAAATCCATCGTCTGTTAGCAGATAAGGAGAAAGAATGATGAAAAAAGTATTAGTTACAGGAGCCACTGGTTTCTTGGGTAAATATGTAGTAGAAGAATTAGTTGAACATGGTTATCAAGTGCGAGCTTTTGGCAGAAACAGTAAGGTGGGTCGCTCTTTAGAGAATACTTCAGTTAGTTTTTTTCAGGGTGATTTGACGAATGCGGATGATGTAACAGAAGCTTGTAAGGAAATGGATCTGGTTGTTCATGCGGGAGCCTTGTCAACAGTTTGGGGTCCTTGGGAAGATTTTTATCAGGCTAATGTTTTAGGAACTAAATATGTTCTCGAGGCATGTCGTCAAGTAGGTATGCAGCGCTTAGTCTATGTATCTTCGCCAAGTATCTATGCTGCTCCTAAGGATCAGTTGGCTATCAAAGAAAGTGATGCTCCAGAGGTAAATAATCTCAATAACTATATCCGTAGTAAATTGGCTTCGGAGAGACTCTTTAAGGATTATCCAGATGTTCCTAGTATTATCTTGAGGCCTCGGGGACTGTTTGGGATTGGAGATACTAGCATCTTGCCACGGGTGATCAATCTTAGTCAAAAAATTGGTATTCCTTTAATTGGAGATGGGCGTCAGCTCATGGACATGACTTGCGTGGAAAATGTTGCTCTCGCAATTCGTTTAGCCTTAGAAGTACCAGAAGCAAAAGGTGAGGTCTATAACATTACTAATGGCGAACCGAGGGCTTTTAGGGATTTGCTAGAGGAAAGTTTGAAAGGTTTGGGTTACCCAATCAAATATAGAAAAATTCCAGCATCTCTATTATCAGGGATTGCAAGTAGTTTAGAGTTTCTTTACAAGTCCTTGAATCTGAAAGGGGAACCGCCTTTAACACGATATACCTATTATCTACTTCGTTATAGTCAAACTCTAGATATTAGCAAGGCTGAGAGAGAATTGGGGTATCGTCCGAAAATTAGTATTTCAGAAGGGATTGAACAATATGTCCAAGATTATCGAAAGCATTGAGTATTTCCCAGCGGGATATTGTACGAGTTATGCCGGTTTGCTCTTTAAAGGTGTTAAGAATAGAAAGATGACCTTCCCTGCAGGTGTCTTTTTGATTAAGCACAGGGATAAAGGTTATCTGCTATATGATACTGGCTATCACTACGATATTAAGACAAAACTAAGATATGCTTTATATCGCTTGGGGACGCCCGTTCAAATGACAGAGCAGGATCAAATTTCGCATTTGCTGAAGGCTAAAGGAATTAAACCAGAAGAAATTAATTTTGTCCTGCTGTCTCATCTACATCCAGATCATTTAGGAGGGGCTAGCTTCTTTCCGAACGCAAACTTTATCCTGACCCAGGAAGTGTATGATGTTTACAAGAAACCAAAACTAAAAGATTTAATTTTTAAAGAATTTTTGCCGAGTGACTTCGAGGAAAGATTGACAGTTATCAAGGCAGATCAGCAAAACTCCAACTTCAATTATCGTTCCACCAAGGATCTTTTTGGAGACGGAAGTATCCTGGTAGCTTCTATTGATGGGCATGCTAAGGGCCAAGCCTGTCTCTTTATTCCAGACTATCATCTCTTTATCGCAGCAGACCTCTGTTGGGGCATTGACCTTTTGCCTTACACTAAACAGATGCACCTGATTCCTTCCTTAGTTCAAGATAGTAAGGAAGACTATATCAAAGGAACAGAGCTGTTAGAGGAAGTTTTAAAGGATGGTATAGAGGTCCTAGTCAGCCATGACCCTATAGAAAGGATTGAGCGGATTTTGTATGAAAAAAATAACCTTTCTTAAAACTTTTATCCAGACTCGTTGGCTTCATAATTTTAAGTCTCGAGAAGCCTTAGAAAGCTATCAGAAAAAGCAACTAGATGCCTATATGGAATTTCTAAAACGTGAATCACCTTATTTTAAAAATGGTGTGCCTCACGACTTTGACCATATGGATAAAGCTTTTATGATGACGCATTTCAATGAGCTCAATACTCAAGGAGTGGATCGAGATGAGGCCTTAGCTTTGGCTATCGAAAGTGAAAAGACTCGAAATTTTACAGAACTCAAAGGAGAGATAGCTGTTGGGCTGTCTTCTGGAACATCTGGACACCGGGGACTCTTTATCACAACTGAAAAAGAGAGAAGTATGTGGGCAGCGGCTATCTTGGCAAAGATGTTGCCCAAAGGTCACCTTTTTGGGCACCGCATAGCTTTTTTCCTGAGAGCGGATAATGAATTGTATCAGACCATCAATACGGTGCTTATTCGTTTAGAGTACTTTGATATTTTCAAGAATACAGATGAGCATATCGAGCGTCTCAACAATTATCAACCGACCATTGTGGTGGCGCCTGCTTCTATGTTGATTGAATTGAGCAAGCGTCTAAAAGCTGGGGAGTTAGTCATTCACCCACAAAAAATCGTTTCGGTGGCTGAAATCTTGGAAGATAGTGATAAAGAGCGAATTTCGAGCGCTTTTGCATTATCGATTATTGATCAGGTTTATCAAGCAACGGAAGGTTTCTTAGCTTGTACGTGCTCGGCTGGGAATCTTCATCTCAACGAAGACATCATTTTTGTGGAAAAACACTACTTGGATGACCGTCGTTTTTATCCAGTCATTACTGATTTTAAGCGGAGCAGTCAGCCTGTTTATCGCTATCAGCTCAACGATATCTTGGTTGAAAATCCTGAACCTTGTCCTTGTGGATCTCATTATACAAGGATTGATAAGGTTGAAGGGCGTTCTGATGATATCTTCTACTTTGAAGGACTGGATGGAGGTCAGGTAACGATTTATCCAGACTTTATCAGGCGTTGCATTCTCTTTGTGGAGAATGTTGGAGATTATCAAGTTAAACAACATTCTGAGGAGTTAGTGGAGGTTTGTTTGAGTCGAAGGGATGAGCAATTGGAAACAGCAATTACAGAGCAGTTCAAACTCCTGGCTCAACAAAAAGAGTTTAAAGCACCTGAAATTCGATTTTCAGATTATCACTGGGATACAAGTCGTAAGCTCAAGCGTATCCAACGTTTATGAAAGGACAAAAGATTATGACAGAAGTAAAAAGACATGTAGAAATTGCAGGCTATGGAGTTTGCCTCCCAAAAAACACAGTGCAATTTAAAGACCAAACGCGTTATCGTGTCGTAGAAAATGAAGAAACACAGCTAGATTTGGCAGAAGCAGCTATCCAAGCTGCGCTTAAAAATGCAAACTTAAGTATTAAAGACATTGATTGCCTTGTATCAGCTAGTGCGGTTGGTGTTCAGCCTATTCCGTGTACAGCTGCTTTGATTCATGAGCGCGTGGCAAAAGGACTCTCTATTCCAGCTATGGATATCAATACGACTTGTACAAGTTTTATCTCTGCTCTATCAACGATGTCATATTTGATTGAAGCTGGAGAATACCATCGTGTTTTGATTGTTTCCAGTGAAGTCGGTAGCTTGGGTCTCAATCCAAAGCAAAAAGAAAGTTATGAACTCTTTGGTGATGGGGCCGCAGCCTTTATTTTCCAAGCAAGTGACAAGGATAAGGGAGTGATAGCAAGCCTTCAACGTACTTGGTCAGAGGGAGCTCACGATACTGAAATCCGTGGAGGTCTGACTTCTTATCAACCAAAAGAGTACTCTGAAGAAACGAAGACCAATTTCATGTTTGATATGAAAGGGAAGAAAATCCTCTTGCTTTCTGCTCGTGTCATTCCAGAAATGTTCCAAGAATTCCAAGAGAAATCTGGTATTTCTAAAGATGCTGTAGACTATATTATTCCACACCAAGCTAGTCGAGCATTACCACTTGTCATGGATAAATTAGGAGTTAGCAAAGACAAGTATCTCAATATTGTCAGTGAGTATGGGAATCTGGTTTCCGTTGCGGTACCTTTTGGATTGGCCTATGCACTAGATCATGGCTATGTGAAGGAAGGAGATACCATCTTCTTGATGGGAACTGCAGCTGGTATGACGGTTAATATGTTGGCTTTGAAATTGTAAAATAATAGCAGGCACCTATAAGTGGCCTGCTTTTTAAATTAATTTTAAACGTAGAACTATCGGCCTATACAGAAAAAGCTTGATAAGTTTTATGAAACTAAGTATACTAGAAGGTAATAAGCGTTTTCAGATAGTATATGAGGGAGTATACTTAGAAGTTGAGAGGAAGATATGGGGACAAGAAAATTTCGATTATTGATGTCCAAGTATGGCTTTAGTATTGCGATAATTCTGGTAGAATTATTTGTTATTTTTGGCATTATTCTTTACATGAGCCAGATTGCACCAATTATTTGGGTGACTCTTGTATTTTTTATCAGCGTAGCAACCGTTATAGCGATTGTCAATCGTTCCATGTCGCCAGAGAGCAAGGTGACTTGGTTGATTGTGACCTTTGTGCCTGTGTTTGGTCCATTACTTTATATCATGTTTGGTGAGCGCCGACTATCAAAAAAAGAGCTGAAACAACTTAGAGAATTGCGTTCGATTACTTTACAAGAGAAGCATGAAGATAGTCTTCATCAGAACCTACAAGAAACAGATAAATCTGCCTACGGGATTATCAACGCTTTGCTACATATGGATAGCAATGCGGAAGTCTATGAGCATACAGATTCACAATTTTTCGGAAATGGAGAAGAAATGTGGCAACAGATGCTGGAGGATCTAAAGAGAGCTAAAAAATTTATTTTTCTAGAATACTACATTGTCGAAGAGGGGTTAATGTGGGATAGCATGCTTGAGATTCTGGAAGAAAAGGTAGCCCAGGGAGTTGAGGTTAAGATGCTCTACGACGATATTGGTTGTATGGTAACTTTGCCGGGAGATTATACGGTTCATTTGCGTTCTAAAGGAATTGATGCTCATAAGTTTAATAAGGTGATTCCTCGTATGACGGTGGCCTATAATAACCGTGATCACCGAAAAATATTAGTCATTGATGGGCAGATTTCCTATACTGGAGGGATTAACCTTGCAGACGAATATATCAATCAGATTGAACGTTTTGGACACTGGAAAGATAGTGGGATTCGTATAGATGGTCCGGCGACTCAAGCCTTCACAAGACTCTTTCTCATGAACTGGTACATCAACCGTGGAGAAATCAGTGACTTTGATCAGTATCATTTAGAAAATCAGACACGATCCGGTAGTGGACTTTGTATCCCATATGGCAGTGGGCCAAAACCAATCTACCAGATGAAGGTGGGTAAAATTGTCTATCAAAACCTGATTAATCAAGCGGAAGATTTTGTCTATATCACAACGCCTTATCTCATTATCGATTATGATTTGACAGAGGATATAAAAAATGCGGCTATGCGAGGCGTAGATGTACGAATTGTAACTCCATATATACCGGATAAAAAGCTCATCCAGTTGGTAACTCGAGGATCTTATCCAGACCTTTTGTCTGCTGGTGTACGTATCTTTGAGTATACTCCTGGTTTTATCCATAGTAAGCAAATGATTGTCGATGATCGATTTGCAGCTGTCGGAACCATAAATCTAGACTATCGTAGCTTGGTTCATCACTATGAAAATGCGGTTTTATTATATGAAACACCGTCTATTGCAGCTATTCGTAAAGACTTTGAAGAGATTTTTGAAGTGTCGCAAGAAATCTTCTCGGATACCATAAATCTTACATGGTATCAAATGATGATTAAAGAAGTAACACAGTTATTTGCACCTATGCTTTAATAGAAAGAGACGGTTTTTCGTCTCTTTTTCTGTAAGCAGTTTCCTTGACATCTTGTTTGTTTTGCGTTATCATATGTCCATATAATATATGGGAGTCTGTGTACAGTCTGAGAGGAAGTGTTAAACTTCGACCGCACCTGATCTGGGTAATGCCAGCGTAGGGAACGAATACTTGGCCTAATTTTGCACCTTTTTCATATATGAAAGAGGTTTTTCTTTTTGTTAAAAGAAAACCTGAGAAGAGGAGGTTTTTATGAAAGCAAGCATTGCCTTGCAAGTTTTACCCTTATCACAAGGGATTGACCGAATAGGTGTGATTGATCAAGTCATTACTTATCTGAATGACCAATCAGTGACGATGGTCGTAACGCCTTTTGAAACAGTCTTAGAGGGAGAGTTTGATGAACTGATGCGCATTCTCAAAGAAGCTCTAGAGGTAGCAGGTCAAGGGGCAGACAATGTTTTTGCCAATATGAAAATAAATGTAGGAGAGATTTTAAGTATCGATGAGAAACTTGAAAAATATAATGAGACGGCATATTAGTCTGCTAGGATTTTTGGGTGTCTTATCTCTTTGGCAGGTGGCGGGATTCTTAAAACTCTTACCAAAGTTTATCCTGCCGACACCACTTGAGATTCTCCAGTCTTTTGTTCGTGACAGAGAATTTCTCTGGTACCATAGCTGGGCAACCTTGAGAGTAGCTCTACTAGGTTTGGTCTTGGGTGTATTGATAGCCTGTATCATGGCCGTCCTTATGGATAGTCTGGGCTGGTTAAATGACCTGATTTACCCAATGATGGTGGTTGTCCAGACCATACCGACCATTGCCATAGCCCCTATTCTGGTTTTGTGGCTTGGTTATGGAATCTTGCCCAAGATTGTCTTGATTATCTTGACGACAACTTTTCCTATCATCGTCAGTATTTTGGATGGATTTAGGCATTGTGACAAGGACATGCTGACCTTGTTTAGTCTGATGCGTGCAAATTCCTGGCAAATCCTTTGGCATTTTAAAATCCCTGTCAGCCTGCCTTACTTTTATGCTGGACTGAGGGTCAGTGTCTCCTACGCCTTTATCACAACAGTGGTATCTGAGTGGTTGGGAGGCTTTGAAGGGCTTGGTGTCTACATGATTCAGTCCAAGAAACTGTTTCAGTATGATACCATGTTTGCGATTATTATTCTGGTATCGCTTATCAGCCTTTTGGGTATGAAGTTGGTCGATGTCAGTGAAAAATATGTGATTAAATGGAAACGTTCATAGAACAATAACGTTTGAGAAAAAGAAAAGAGGAAATAAAAATGAAGGAAACATGGAAAGTGTTTTTAACGATTGTAACAGCTCTTGTAGCTGTCGTGCTTGTGGCTTGTGGCCAAGGAACTGCTTCTAAGGATAACAAAGAAGCAGAACTTAAGAAGATTGACTTTATCCTAGACTGGACACCAAATACCAACCATACAGGGCTTTATGTAGCCAAAGAAAAAGGTTACTTCAAGGAAGCTGGAGTGGACGTGGACTTGAAATTGCCACCAGAAGAAAGTTCATCAGATTTAGTAATCAATGGAAAGGCACCGTTTGCTATCTACTTCCAAGACTATATGGCTAAGAAATTGGAAAAAGGGGCAGGTATTACTGCCGTTGCAGCAATCGTTGAGCATAATACATCAGGGATCATCTCTCGTAAGTCTGACAATATCAATAGTCCAAAAGACTTGGTTGGCAAGAAATACGGAACTTGGAATGATCCAACTGAGCTTGCTATGTTGAAAACCTTGGTAGAATCTCAAGGTGGAGACTTTGACAAGGTTGAAAAAGTACCAAACAACGACTCAAACTCGATTACACCGATTGCCAATGGCGTTTTTGATGCTGCCTGGATTTACTACGGTTGGGATGGAATCCTTGCCAAATCTCAAGGTGTGGATGCAAACTTTATGTATTTGAAAGACTATGTAAAAGAGTTTGACTACTATTCACCAGTTATCATTGCAAACAACGATTATCTGAAAGACAATAAAGAAGAAGCTCGCAAAGTCATCCAAGCCATCAAAAAAGGCTACCAATACGCTATGGAGCACCCAGAAGAAGCTGCTGATATCCTCATCAAGAATGCTCCAGAGCTTAAGGATAAACGTGACTTTGTTATCGAATCTCAGAAATACTTGTCAAAAGAATACGCAAGCGACAAGGACAAATGGGGACAATTTGATGCTGACCGTTGGAATGCCTTCTACAAATGGGATAAGGAAAATGGAATCCTCAAGGAAGACTTGACTGATAAAGGATTTACCAACGAATTTGTAAAATAATGACAGAAATTAGACTAGAACACGTAAGCTATGCCTACGATAATGAAAAGATTTTAGAGGATATCAACCTAGAAGTGACTTCAGGTGAGGTGGTCTCTATCTTGGGACCCAGTGGTGTAGGAAAGACTACCCTCTTTAACCTGATTGCAGGGATTTTAGAAGTACAATCAGGGCGAATCATTCTTGATGGAGAGGAAAATCCTAAGGGGCGCGTGAGCTATATGTTACAAAAGGATCTGCTCTTGGAGCACAAGACGGTGCTTGGTAATATCATCCTACCCCTCTTGATTCAAAAGGTGGATAAGGCAGAGGCTATTGCTCGAGCGGATGACATCCTTGCGACCTTCCAGTTGACAGCTGTAAGGGACAAGTATCCTCATGAACTCAGCGGTGGGATGCGCCAGCGTGTAGCCTTACTTCGGACCTATCTTTTCGGGCACAAGCTCTTTCTTCTAGATGAGGCCTTTAGTGCCTTGGATGAGATGACCAAAATGGAACTTCATGCCTGGTATCTTGATATTCATAAACAGCTAGGCCTGACGACACTCATCATTACGCATAGTATCGAGGAGGCCCTTAACCTTAGCGACCGTATCTATATCTTGAAAAATCGCCCGGGACAGATTGTTTCTGAAGTCAAACTCGACTGGTCTGAAACTGAAGACAAGGAAGTTCAAAAAATTGCCTATAAACGGCAAATTTTAGAGGAATTGGGCCTGTAGCTATAATTACAAACTTGGGAAAACAATTCACACAACAAAAAAACTTCGGTATACCATTAATGATACCGAAGTTTTATTTTTAGATGTTTATATTCACGTCTGTAGATCGATGCTTTATTCTAATCCCATCGATACTTTAGAGATGAGCAAGTATGTACCATCCTCTTGTTTGTCAAATGTCAGAGTAACAGACTTGATGTTATTGCCTGTTGATACATAAGAAATGACTTTATTTTCACGATCTTTTTTCTTAGTTGTACTTTCTTTAGATGGTTGTCCGTGTTCTTTTATGACATCATCGTAATTTGTACCACCAGCTCCGCGTTGAAGAATATCACCTTGTTTAAGAGCATCGAATTGTTCTTTGGTCCATGTAAATTCTTCTTCTGATTGATTAGTAGACACGGCATTTTGAACAGCATTCTTTTGGATTTGATTATAGATAACTTGACTACCCACAGCAAAAACAATAGATGCTACAGAAAGAATAGTACCAACAATAGCTAATACTTTTTTATTTTTACGGTTAATACATAAGCCGACAATACCAAGGATAAGTGCAAGGATAGCGATTAAGAATGAAATTTGATTGATACCAGGAATCCAAGAACCAAGGAGTGCAATAGCTCCCAAAATAATAGCTAGAATCCCAAAAATTTTATTTTCCTGTTTCATAACGAAACCTTTCTCAGCTTTTATTGTGAATCAGTATTTGCACATGTTTTCTACTCATTAACATACTTTCAAAGGATTTGAAAGCGAGCTGTAACTTTTTTATTATAACATAAGTGTAGAATAGAAAATGGAATAAGGCATCGTTTGCTATCGGGAGCAATTTTAAAAGTCAGTATTTTCAAGGCTTGAGCTCTAAAAATTTGACTTATGGAGTCGTAAATGATAGTATAGTCAAAGATAGTCAAAGATAGTCAAAGTTTAAGAAGGAGGTAGCAAGCTATGAAATTTAAAAATACATCGGACCATATTGAAGCCTATATCAAGGCAATTTTAGAACAATCTGGTATCGTAGAGTTGCAACGAAGCCAGCTAGCGGATACCTTTCAAGTCGTACCTAGCCAGATTAACTATGTGATTAAAACTCGTTTTACAGAGAGTAGAGGGTATCTAGTTGAGAGTAAGCGAGGAGGTGGAGGCTATATTCGGATTGGCCGAATTGAATTCTCCAACCACCATGAAATGCTCCGCGATTTATTGTATTCAGTAGGTGAAGAAGTCAGCCCAGTCATCTTTGAAGATGTTTTAAAACTTTTACTTGAACAAGAACTCTTGACTCGTCAGGAGATGAATCTGTTAGTTGCAACGGCCTCAGATCGTGTTTTGGGCGAGGAAGCTGATTATATTCGTGCGAATATGCTTCGTCAGATATTGCATGAAGTAGATAGAAAAGGAAAATAAAACGACATGAAATATTCAAAAGCATTGAGAGAATGTATAGACAGTGCCTTTCTAGTGGCGAGTCGCTTTGGAGCAGACTACCTGGAGTCTTGGCACCTACTGATTGCTATGGCTAATCATAGCTACAGTGTTGCTGGAGCAACTTTGAACGAGTTTCCATATGAAATTGATCGTTTAGAGGAGGTCGCTATTGAATTAACAGAGACCAACTATAGCCACAAGGAAGATTATCAGGAACTCCCTTTTTCCTATCGCTTAAACGTCTTGATGTTGGAGGCGGAACATGTTGCTTCGGTTGTACATGCAAAAGCATTGGGGACAGAGCACCTTCTCTACGCAATCTTGCATGACGGCAATGCTCTAGCTACTCGCATTTTGGAAAAAGCTGGCTTTTCTTATGAAGACCAGAAGGACCAAGTCAAAATTGCTGGACTTCGTCGTAGCCTTGAAGCGCGTGCTGGTTGGACAAAGGAAGATTTGAAGGCTCTACGTCAGCGCCATCGCTCAGTAGCAGATAAGCAAAATTCTATGGCCAATATGATGGGCATGCCTCAAACTCCAAGTGGTGGTTTGGAAGATTACACTCATGATCTCACAGAGCAAGCTCGTTCAGGCAAATTGGAGCCAGTTATCGGACGTGATCAAGAAATCTCTCGTATGATCCAAATCTTGAGCCGTAAGACCAAAAACAATCCAGTTCTAGTTGGAGATGCAGGTGTTGGTAAAACAGCTTTGGCACTTGGCCTTGCGCAGCGAATTGCTAATGGAGATGTACCAGCTGAAATGGCTAAGATGCGTGTTCTAGAGCTTGACTTGATGAATGTGGTTGCAGGAACTCGCTTCCGTGGGGACTTTGAAGAACGTATGAACAATATCATCAAAGATATCGAGGAAGATGGTAAGGTTATCCTCTTTATCGATGAGCTTCATACTATTATGGGTTCAGGAAGTGGGATTGATTCGACCTTAGATGCGGCAAATATCCTGAAACCTGCCTTGGCACGTGGAACTCTGAGAACTGTCGGAGCAACTACTCAGGAAGAATACCAAAAACATATCGAAAAAGATGCAGCCCTTTCTCGTCGCTTTGCTAAAGTGATGATTGAGGAGCCGAGCGTGGCTGATAGTATGGCTATCTTACAGGGCTTGAAAGCAACCTATGAGAAACACCACCATGTCCAAATTACAGACGATGCAGTCGAAACAGCTGTTAAAATGGCGCATCGCTATTTGACAAGTCGTCACTTGCCAGACTCAGCGATTGACCTTTTGGATGAAGCAGCAGCGACAGTCCAAAATAAATCGAAGCATGTGAAAGCAGACGAGTCAGGTTTAACAGCAGCTGACAAGGCCTTGATGGATGGCAAATGGAAGCAAGCAGCGCAGCTCATTTCAAAAGAGCAGGAAGCACCTGTTTACAAAGATGTCGTAAAAGAATCTGATATTTTGACAACCTTGAGTCGCTTGTCAGGTATTCCAGTTCAAAAATTGACACAAACGGATGCCAAGAAGTATCTCAATCTTGAAGCTGAACTGCACAAACGTGTTATTGGACAAGAACAAGCTGTCTCTAGTATCAGTCGTGCCATTCGCCGAAATCAATCAGGTATTCGCAATAACAAACGTCCAATTGGGTCCTTTATGTTCTTAGGACCAACTGGTGTTGGTAAAACTGAATTGGCTAAGGCTTTGGCAGAAGTCCTCTTTGATGACGAATCTGCCCTTATCCGCTTTGATATGAGTGAGTACATGGAGAAATTTGCAGCCAGCCGTCTCAACGGAGCTCCTCCAGGTTATGTAGGCTATGAAGAAGGTGGAGAGTTGACTGAGAAGGTCCGCAATAAACCATATTCAGTCTTGCTTTTTGACGAGGTAGAAAAGGCTCACCCAGATATCTTTAATGTTCTCTTGCAGGTCTTGGATGATGGTGTCTTGACGGACAGTAAAGGCCGTAAGGTTGATTTTTCAAATACCATCATTATCATGACGTCGAACCTTGGTGCGACAGCTCTTCGTGATGACAAGACAGTCGGTTTTGGAGCTAAGGATATTCGTTTTGATCAGGAAAATATGGAAAAACGAATGTTTGAAGAGTTGAAAAAAACTTACCGCCCAGAGTTTATCAACCGTATTGATGAAAAAGTGGTCTTCCATAGCTTGTCAAGTCAAGATATGCAGGAAGTGGTTAAGATTATGGTTAAACCATTGATTGCAAGCCTAGCAGAAAAAGGAATTGACTTGAAACTTCAAGCTTCTGCCCTTAAACTTCTAGCTCAGAAGGGTTATGATCCAGAGATGGGAGCTCGCCCACTGCGCAGAACTATGCAAACGGAAGTAGAAGACAAACTAGCAGAACTCCTTCTTACAGGTGAACTGAAAGAAGGTAAGACACTTAAGATTGGTGTTAAAGCAGGTCAATTGAAATTTGATATTGCATAAAACAAAAACTAGGATACTCTAGTACTTGTAGATAGAAAGCCTTCATTGCCATCAATGCAGAAAGGAAGTAGAAGATGATGAATCAAACTATTCCAACCGGGATGACAGAAAAAGAGTACTTTGAAGTTCATGCTAGTCAAGCTGAATTTTTAGACTGGTACCACAAGCAAGCACTCCCTCAGTACGAAAAACCAAGCGTGACTGTGGATATGGTAGCCTATTGCTTTGTAGAAGGGAAAATGAAACTCTTTCTGATTCGTCGGAAGGCACATCCTTTTCAAAATTGTTTAGCGCTAGTTGGCGGGTTTATGGATAAAGGGGAAGATGCTGCCCATGCTTGTCAACGTGAGGTTAAAGAAGAAATCAATCTTGAACTTCCCTTAGAAAAAATTGAACAGTTAGTAACGGTATCGACTCCTGGTCGTGATCCCAGAGGTTGGACAGTTACCATTGCCCACTTGGTTTATCTACCGAACCGAGCGATTGACTTGGTCCAGGCTGGAGACGATGCAAAAGAAGTCGTTCTTGTAGATGTTGATTTTCACACAGGTAAGTGTTATTTGGATGGAAGAGAACTGAAAGAGAAAGACTTTGCATTTGACCACTTATCCATTATTCAAACATCCATCAAGAAGATTCAAAAAGCTATCGACTATGACCCTTGTTTCCTTTATCTACTAGAGGATGAGTTCACAGTGGATGACGGCCTAGCTCTCATTGAGACTCTATGCCCAGAGAAATCCTGTACAAGTGATAGTTTCTTAGAGAAATATGGTCATAGCATAGAGGAAGTTGGCTTTAAACGGATTCCTCAGAAGGAAGTTATCACTATTTATCGATTAAAATAAAAAAGTGAGGTCGGAAAAATTTCTGGCCTCTTTTTGTTGTTATTTTTTGTTTAAGGATGTTTATCTTTTTTAGGATTACTCATAAAACGAATGAATAAATCTTTGTATTTGTATTTTAAATAATGTTCGTGTAAGTATAGTAGAGACATATAGACAATCATGAAGATTGTGGTTAAATAAAATAAATCAAATGTAGTCTGGGCATAGCGACTTGCAGACTGATAAGAGCAGAAAGCACCTAAAATTATCCAAGGAAGATATTTGTAATATTTGCTTGACATAAGTCTACACCTCCAATATCCTATTTCAATTTTATTATAGCTCTTCAAGAAAAAAATGCAAGCGATTACACTTTTAAAAGATAGCATTTCAGTAGGAAGAATTTTCCTGTTTTTTAAAATTGTTTACGAATAATAGAGATAGGAGAGGAAAAAGAAACAAGTATAAATAAAAACCAAAACCATATATAAATAGTTGACAGATTCAAAAACAAATATTACAATATTGTTACAAAAAACATTTCTAAAAATTTCAAAAATGTTACAAAGGAGTGTAAAATGAAAAACAAAACTTCTATCAAATTAATGGCCGCAACTGTACTCGCTTCAACTCTGATATTAGGAGCTTGTGGTAATAAGAAAGAGAACACTGCGAGTGATAGTTCTAGTAAGACAACCCAAGCATCTTCTAGTTCTAAGGCAAGTTCTTCAAGTAAAGATAACAAGACTCAGAAGTCATCAACTACATCAGAAAACACTAAGTCGTCATCTTCTGATCAGTCAAGGTCTACTGCTAATCAATCGCAAGCAACAACGGCACCAGAAACAAAGCAGAGCCAAGAATCTTCCACTAAGCAAAGCCCTTCTCAAGCTCCATCCAATCAACAAGGAACACAAGCAAAACCGAATCAGCCAACTTATGATCCAACAACTGATCGCAAACTTCAAGACAAGCAGGCAGAACATAACAAACGTTATAAAGGTGTCTTGACCATGGTGGACAAAGATTTTTCGGCTGCAGCTGGAAATTGGAAGGGTGCTAATGGTGAAACAATCACTGTTTCATCAGGTGGTCAGTTTACAGTAGAATCTGCCGATGGTAAGAAAGAAAACTATTCTATCCAAAGCTATTCTTATACTCTTGATGATGGGAAATACAATGCTGAAGTAGGTGGTGGAAAAGTCATCCAAATTACAACAGGTGCAGATGGTACGGTATCTAGTGTTGTTTTGATTCAACCATAGAAAGCCGCCTCGCCTCAAATCTTGTCTAGACTTAGATTTATAAAAGAGTAGTTCAACTGTTTTTCACTTAATTTCTCTAATAGAAGTGGTATAATAAATGAATCGAAAGGGAATGAGTGACAAAGCAATGGCGGATAAATTAATCTTACCTCAAAATACACGACTCATGGGAGTATTTCTTGGCTTTATAGGTGGTTCTTTGGATGTATTCTGTCACATTCAGTACCATAGTTTGGTGGCGACACAGACAGGAAATATTCTCCTACTGATATCAGATTGGCATGACTCGAATGTCATCAATACCATGTTGCGATTCTGCTCCATTATTTTCTTTTCCCTAGGATTTGTTTTTGCCTTGCACATGAAGGAATATCGTAAAACAGCATATTGGCGGGTTAAGATGCTGCTTCCCTTATTTATTGGAACTCTTCTTCTGCCCTTCTTTTCGAGATTTCCCTTACTAGAAGTTCCTTTTATTGCTTTTGGAACAGGTATGATGATGCTAACATTTACGGGTAGTTTGATTGAAGATCATCCTTATGTCATTTTTATGACTTCTGGAAATTACCGAAAGATGTTGACTGCTTTGTATCGCATCGCTAAGAGAGAAGGAAATCTGCGAGAGTATCGTCGTCAAGCTTTGAACTATGGAATAGTTGTCAGTAGTTTCGTAGTGGGGGCAATTAGTTTGGCTGTATCGATTGCATTTTTTCATGAATGGTCTATTTGGATTGTCAGCTTCAATTTGTTTTTGATTATGTCCTACTATATAGCTAGGGTGAAGCAACTAGATTTGCAAGATAAAAATATATAAAAAGGCAAGGCTCTTTTTGAGCTTTGCCTTTTTTGTGAAATAGAAGATTATGCTTTATCTAATTGTAAGAGTGCTTCAATTTCTGCCAGAGTGCTAGCTTGTGAAATTGCTCCACGAAGTTTAGCTGCTCCAGATGTTCCACGGAGATAGTGAGGAGCTAGTCCACGGAATTCACGGACAGCAACCTTTTCTCCCTTGAGATCAATCAAGCGTTTTAAATGTTCGTAGGCAATTTTCATTTTATCTTCGAAGGTCAAATCAGGAAGGATTTCTCCCGTTTCGAAGTAATGATTGATTTGATTGAAGAGATAAGGATTACCCATAGCAGCGCGGCCAATCATGACAGCGTCAGCACCGACTTCTTCGATACGTTGTTTTGCATCTTGGACAGTACGGATATCACCGTTTGCGATAAATGGAATCTTAGTCAGAGCTTGTGCGACCTTGTGAAGTGTCTCAAGATCCGCATGACCAGTATACATTTGCTCACGGGTCCGGCCGTGCATTGCAAGGGCAGAAACACCTGCAGCTTCAGCAGCGAGGGCGTTTTCTACTGCTAAGGATGGGTCAGACCAACCTGTACGCATTTTGACAGTGAGAGGGATATCAAGGACAGATTGAACTTTGTTAATAATAGAGTAGATTTTATCAGGGTCCTTGAGCCACATAGCCCCAGCTTCGTTTTTTACGATTTTATTAACTGGGCAGCCCATGTTGATATCGACGATATCGGTCTTGGTGTTTTCTTGGATGAATTCTGCTGCGCGTGCGAGGCTATCTTCGTCACTACCAAAGAGCTGGATCGAAACTGGGTTCTCTCCTTCATCGATATGAAGCATGTGAAGAGTCTTTTCGTTATTGTATTGGATTCCTTTGTCAGAGACCATTTCCATGACCACGAGCCCAGCTCCAAGTTCTTTTGCAATAGTACGAAAGGCTGAGTTTGTCACACCGGCCATGGGTGCGAGGACCGTCCGGTTTGGGATCTCGACGTTCCCAATCATAAAAGGTGTATTAAGATTTGTCACGAATGAGTTCCTCCAAGTCGTTTTCATCAAAGTTGTAAGTAGTTTGGCAGAATTGACAAGTAATTTCTGCCCCGTGGTCTTCATCCTTCATTTCCTGTAAATCTGAGCTCGGAAGGCTTGCAAGGGCGTTCATAAATCGTTCTTTGCTGCAGTCGCATTGGAAACGAATTTCTTCTTCAGACAGACGTTTGTATGGTTCGTCGCCGTAGATAGCCTTGAGAAGGGCTTCGATATGGTCGTCACTCTCTAGCAGTGTCGAAATGGCTGGCATTTCTTGGATACGTTTTTCAAAACGGGCGATTTCTTCTTCCTTGGCATTTGGCAATACTTGTAGCAAGAAGCCGCCTGCAACCTTAACCTTATCGTCTTCGTCTAAAAGGACATTAAGTCCAACTGCTGACGGAGTTTGTTGGCTTTCTGTTAGGTAAAAAGCTAGGTCTTCGCCAATTTCTCCAGAGATAAGAGGCGTCATGGAATTATAAGGGTTTCCAGTACCGTAATCAGTAATAACTAGAAATTGTCCATTGCCGACAAAAGGTCCCACTAGTACTTCACCAGTTGCAGTTTTTTTAATATCCACACCAGGGTTTTGTACATAACCTTTGACATTTCCCTTAGTATCTGCAACGGTGATGATGGCTCCGAGTGAGCTAGTTCCGAGGACTTTGACAGTAATTTTGGTATTTCCCTTTTCGTTTGCGGCGAGAATTTGACTGGCAATCAAAGTACGACCAAGTGCTACAGTTGAGCTAGCTTGAGTTTGATGTTTTTCTTGAGCAGTGCGGACAGTTTCAGTGCTGTCTAGTACATAAGCACGAAAAGATCCACTTTCTGATATTGTTTTAATAATTTTATCCATAGCTACTATTTTAGCATAAAAATGCTCAAAGGGGGAGCCGTGTGTTTGCTAGTTCTGAGGATTATTCTAGCATTTTTTATATTATGTTCTGCTTGAAGGAGAAAATGTAAGGGGTAACGAATATATTTAGGAGACTTGATGGGAACAGCTGAGTCAAGTTAATTTTTTACTCTTGAATTTTATATATTTTGTAAATAATGTTGTCTCGTTATTGGGATTTAGTTGTAAGAGTCATTTGTTTTTTTATTTTAGGAAATTGGATATTGGAAGTATATAGTTTTTAAATTATGATATAATGAATAAAGTTAATTATCCTTGATAATATGATAGGGACTAATCCTAAAATGACAAATCAGGAGATGAGAAAAAGAGAAAAGGAGTCCATCTGGTATGAATTATTTTGAGGGGAATGAGTTTTTCCTTCTATTGTTTGTGGTTTTACTGATTGGCTTTGTTTTAAACTACTTTGGCAAGCGTAAGGATTATTATATTTTAAGTCTGTCAATTTTATTTGCAGGAGCCATTTATGGTAAGAGTAAAGCCATGGTCGTTTATCTATTGGCTTTCATTATCTACCAATATGTTCTAGTTTTCATAGCACAAAGAATGGATTCAAAACGGTTGAAACCTCTAGTTATATTATCCATTTTACCTTTAGTGGTCAATAAAGTCTTTGCCATAACTCAGCTACATTTGTTGGCTTTTATTGGGATTTCCTACATGTCCTTTAAGACCATTCAGATTATGCTAGAAATATCGGATGGTTTAATCAAAGAAAAAATCAGTGTAAAAGATTATCTGCAGTTTCTACTCTTTTTCCCTACAGTTAGTTCTGGACCAATCGATCGTAGCAGAAGATTTCTAAAAGAGATCAATGAAGTCATGCCTAGAAAAGACTACCTAGAGTTAGCAGGTGATGGTATTTATCGCATCGTTTTAGGCCTTCTCTACAAGGTTGTTTTATCAACTTATGTTTACCAGATACTACTTGCTCTAAGCAATACTGGTACAGTTGTCTACTCAATCAAATATATGTACCTGTATACTCTCTATCTGTTCTTTGACTTTGCGGGATATAGTTTGATGGCCGTTGGAAGTAGCAACATTCTAGGTATTCAGACACCGATGAATTTCAATAAACCTTTCTTGAGTATTGATATCAAGGATTTCTGGACTAGATGGCATATCACCTTGTCAACATGGTTGAGAGATTTCGTATTTTCAAGAGTTTTGATGCAGGTTATCAGAAAAAAATGGTTTAAGAATAGATTACACAATGCAGCCTATGCTTATATGGTCAATATGTTGGTTATGGGATTTTGGCATGGAATTAGTGTTAGCTACATCGCTTATGGTTTTTATCATGGAGTCCTGATGTCGGGATTTGAAATTTATCAAAAGAAAAGTACTTTTTATAAGAAATATAAAAATAAAACTTGGTACAAGCTAATAAGTTGGTTTGTGACCATGAATTTAGTTATGGTTGGCTTCTTTATCTTTTCAGGTGAACCTTATAAGATAATGATGGCAATTCTAAGTAGATAAAGAAATCTGCTAAAACAAGGAGATTGGACAAAACAAGATGATTAAGTTAAAAGCATTTTTACTATCGCTTGTGCTCGTAATTGCGACCCTTGCTCTTTTAAATGTGACATATGTCAAGAAGATTGACGACTATTATAAAGTCAAGGACAATAGTATTCGCTACAGCACTTCTTATGAAAAGTATAAAAGTAGGGATATTCTAACAAGTAATATCACTCCCAATACACTAGTTCTACTGGGTTCCTCAGAGTTAGTCGCGACGATAAATGAAGATTACCATCCCAATAAAATTTTTAACTACAATGATTTTAATATCATGCAGATAGGAACCAGTTATTCTCAAAATATCATTCAAGCTACAACCTTGGGCTCGATTGAAGGAGCTATGAGTAAGCGAAAAGTAGCCATCGTAGAGTCTGTTCAATGGTTTGAAAAGGATGGAACCCATCAAGATGCTTTTTTAAATAAGGCTTCTCAGGAACATATTTTCCACATGCTAGATAATGAGAAAATCAGTAAGGAAACCAAAGAAAAACTAATCAATCGCATTATTGAGATTACCAAAGGGAATAAACAACAGAACGATATCTATAAAAAGTATAAAAGCTATTTCATAGACGGGAAAGGAACCATTGTTGATAAAAAACTATTGGAGTTAGATAACACGGTTTATTCCTTTAAGCTTAAACGAAAATTCTATGAAAATCATGCCAAATCAGATTATCCTTCATTAGGGGATAAAACACCTGCCTATAATTGGGAACAGATGACAGATCAATTTGTAGCAGAAGTTAAAAAGAAAACAGACAACAATGATTACGCTGTGGATAACAACTATTACAATACTTATTTGAGAGATCGCTATGCTTCATTAAAAGATTCTAATAAAGATTTGAGCTACTTGGAGTCACCAGAGTATTCAGATATGGAACTCTTCTTGACAGTTGCTAAGGAATTGGGAATTGAAGTTGAAGTCATTATCTTTCCTGTAAATGGTAAATGGAATGATTATACAGGTGTTTCACGAGAGATGCGTGAAGAAACTTACAAAAAAATAGAAAATGTTGCCAAAAACCACGGTGCTACTGTGTTAAACTATGGAAATAAAGAGTATGAAGATTACTTTTTATTTGACGTGATGCACGTTGGGGTGAAAGGATGGATGGAAGTTGAAAAAGAACTTTACAAATTTGCAAACGAAACTAACTGACACACATCGTTTACTATTGTGGACCATGTTTTTCTACACAGTTATTTTAAGCATCGTAATCTACTGTTTTGTGACTGATTTTTCGAACATTCAAGATTTCATCTATAGTGAATTTTAAGATTATATATTATAAAAATCTCTAGATAAAGGGAATTGTACCGATAAAGTGAGACATAAGATAAGGCTCTAGAATATTTATAGTGGGGAAATCCTCTATAGGTAGTATAGAGCCTACTTTGTTATAGGTCCCAATATAATCTATACTGAAAAGCATTTAAGCTATCATTAGAAGGCATCATATGGAACAATTTAATGTTGTTGAGATGTAGTGAAAATGGACGGTAAACAATTGAAAAAATAGTATATAAAGTGGTATAATAGCAGAAAAATAAGTTAGCAAGAAATTGATTTTATTTTAGTTAAAAATTACAGGAATGAAAGGTTTTTCTTGATGAAACAGAGAAAAGAACTCTATCTCTTTCTTGGTCGGACAGCCTTGTATTTTATTATTTTCTTGGGCCTACTTTACTTTTTTAGTTATCTTGGTCAGGCTCAAGGCAGCTTTATCTATAATGAATTTTAACTTAAAGGAGACTCCTATCCGTGTCAAACCAACCAATTACTGATATGATCGAGACAATTGAACGTTATGCGCA
>CAUUTJ010000022.1:0-22302 GCA_963548045.1 uncultured Streptococcus sp. | reverse complement strand
GTCTTGATATTACGCTGTTTTTAGTCCAACTGAAATTCATACTTTCCAAACCAGGTCTTAAGAAAGCTCGTAAAGCATCACAATTTAGTAAACGTTAATTCGAAAGAATTACGATACTTACAAAGAGCACCTTTCGGGGTGTTCTTTTTTATACTTTCTTACTAAATTGGTGCAATTGACACAGTTGTTGCGACTTTAGTCACTTACAAATGTGGCTGCAACCTGACAAAGTCAGTTGCCTCAAAACGTTAATCAATACGATATTATCAACATTTACAGACGTTCAAGAATTTTCTTTTGGATGTCTTTTTGTTTCAAAAATACAAAATTCACCCAAATAATATATTTAAGTCCAATATTTTGTTACTTGTATGAGTGTAGTATGATATAATTAAATGAGAATAATATAAAGGAGTTATAAATGAAAATAGGAAAAGGCATAAATTGGCTTTTGATTCTGTTAAGTTGCTTAATTGCTATAGTGCTGATTAGTTCTCTCTTCTTCTTTTTTAATCATAAGAAGCAAGATGCAGAAGTAGTGACTACTCCTACAACGGAACAGCGTTCTACTACTAGTACGACAACGACTAGTTCAACAACCACTAGTTTAACGACTACCCAAGATAGTATTACTACTACGGAGGAGGAAAGACCTTCGACACAAGAAGAGAAAACGAATGCTGAATCACAAAAAATAGATGAGCAAGCCATTCTAAATGGAGATTTCTCTACTCTAGTTGGAACGTGGAGAAATGGACTTGGCCAAGAGTTTACATTCGATAAAAATGGATTAGTAAACGGTGGGAACATTGAGAAAGTGAGCATGGGTAACGATGGGAGTATTAACTTTAGCGTTAGATCTGGAGCTACAGGATTTGGCATGAGTATTTATCCTGCGGGGACTACTATGAAATGGGTTGATTCTAATTTAAGTAAAAATAGACTTATTGCAGGTCAAGCTGCTCCAACTAGCTCAGAACAAGTTTTTTATAAAGTAGACTAAATGATTAGCCATCTCAGATTTGATGAGATGGTTTTCTTCTTTATTTGTGAGTCATTATCACTTTATGAAGATGAAGTAAGTAGGTTTAAAATTTGATTTTCCCAGTAGACATTTGTCTACTTTTTTTATATAATAAAACTAAACTAAAATGGTTGAATTTTAAAAACAAAGTCAACCTACGATGAAAACATCACACTAGGAGGTAAATCATGTACCAACCAGAAAAACTCAAGGCTCGGAGAAAAGAGTTAAAGCTAACACAGAAAGAGATTGCAGAGAAGCTTGGGATTAGTTTTCAGGCTTATTCGGCTTGGGAGCGTGGTGTCAAAGAGCCTTCTGAAGGAAAGGTTACGCAGCTAGAGAAAATCTTAAAAGTACCAAAAGGCTATTTCACCCAAATCGAAATTGTCCGTCTCTATAATAGCCTTTCCAATAAAGGAAAAGAAAAGGTGGTAGTCTATGCTCGCAACTTGGCTCAAGAAGAACAAGCCAAGAAGGTGACTGCTATTTCAGAAAAACTCTACGAGTATCACGTCTATGAACGCATGTCGGCTGGTATCGGAGCTTCGGTTTATGATGATCGAAACTTTGATACGGTTTACTTCAATGAAGAATTGGCTCACGATTTTGCTTCATGGGTATCTGGGGATTCGATGGAACCTAAATATCAAAATGGTTCCGTGGCTCTGATTCGAGAGACTGGATTTGATTATGACGGAGCTGTCTATGCAGTGGTTTGCAATAACCAGACCTATATCAAACGGGTCTACCGTGAAGAAGATGGTCTGCGTCTGGTCTCCATCAATCCTAAATACAAGGATATTCACATTTCTTACGAAGAAGATCCGCGGATTGTAGGCATTATCGTGGGTAACTTTGTACCGATGGAGGGATAGGCTATGGGCTACTTTGATTATTCCAGAGAGCCCAAAAGTGATATTGCCTTTATTGATATGAAGTCCTTTTATGCCAGTGTTGAGTGTGTGGAAAGAGGACTTCATCCTCTCAAAACCTCCCTTTGTGTCATGAGTCGAGCGGATAATTCTGTTGGGCTTATTCTTGCCTCCTCACCTATGTTCAAAAAGGTCTTTGGGAAAGCAAATGTCGGTCGTGCCTATGACCTGCCCTTTGATATCCAGACGCGTAAATTTTCCTACTACAATGCCAAAAAACAAGGCTTGCGGACAGATCCAGCCTATGTGAAATTTATCGAGGATTGGGCTCGAGTGACCGTCATTGTCCCTCCTCGGATGGATAAGTATATCGCGGTCAATATGGAAATTCAGCGCATTTTCCAGAATTATGCCAGTCCAGATGATATCTATCCCTACTCTATTGATGAGGGTTTTATTGACCTGACCAGTTCGCTCAATTATTTTGTCCCAGACCAGCATATTTCTCGCAAAGATAAGCTGGATATGCTTTCGGCTCGTATCCAGAGGGATATTTGGCGGCAGACAGGGATTTACTCAACGGTCGGCATGTCGAATGCCAATCCTCTGCTTGCTAAGCTAGCCTTGGATAATGAAGCCAAGCGAACACCAACCATGCGAGCTAACTGGTCTTACCAAGATGTGGAAGATAAGGTTTGGGGTATTTCCGAGATGACTGACTTCTGGGGGATTGGGCGTCGGATGGAGAAGCGCTTGAATGATTTGGGGATTCATTCGATTAAGGAATTGGCTAATAGCAATCCTGATATCCTGAAGAAAGAACTTGGTCAAGCTGGACTGCGCCTGTGGTTTCATGCCAATGGGATAGATGAGAGTAATGTTCATAAACCCTATGAAGCCAAATCTCACGGTTTGGGCAATTCGCAAATTTTACCGAGAGACTACGTCAAGCGGCGAGATATCGAAATTATCCTTCGAGAAATGGCTGAGCAAGTGGCTATCAGGCTTCGAAGGGCTAGAAAAAAGGCGACGGTGGTTTCTATCCATCTTGGTTTTTCTAAGCAGGAACAGAAACGCTCCATTCATACTCAGATGAAGGTTGAACCGACCAATAACACCAGTATTTTGGTCGGTCATGTCCTGGAATTATTTCACAGCAAATATACTTCTGGGGCCGTCAGGAGTGTTGCCGTTAGTTATTCAGGATTTGTGGACGAATCCTTTGGTTTGATTTCCCTTTTTGATGATGTTGATAAGCTAGAAAAAGAAGAAAGGCTCCAGACGGCCATTGATTCTATTCGAGAGCAATTCGGATTTACTTCTCTCTTGAAGGCGACTGCCTTAGAGGATGCATCGAGAAGTATTGCCAGAAGTAAGCTGATCGGAGGGCATTCTGCTGGAGGATTAGATGGCTTGAAATGATTGATCGTTCTTATTTGCCCTTCCAATCCGCAAGGGACTATCAGGATCCAGGGATGCAGAAGTGGATGGGCTTCTTTTTATCAGAGCATACAAGCTCGCTCAGTGAAGAAAAAAATCGTGTCGATTTCTCGACAGATTTGACTCCTGTTGAGAAGTTGCTCTTGCTCTCTCAACTCTATATAAATCGACTAAAAGGCTCTTTTGTGGTCAAAGAGAATAATCATAAAAGCACGATAATCGGTGAAGTAAGAGAACTGTCTCCCGAAGAAATCTATGTTAGAACTGATGAGGGTTATAGGCTGCTAAGGGCTGATGATATCCTAGAAATCCAACTTTGTCAGGAGGAAGTTTATGACTAGAAAAGAGCTTTATGAAAATAAATTGCAGATGGACTATTTCTCAGATGACTACATTCGTTTTGAGGAAGATTTTCAAAAATACTCTATCATGAATGTACCCCTGACTTTTCTGATTGACGACATTCTACGAACCATGGCTATTAACCAAAAGAATTACTTTGTCTTGAACAAGGAAAATGCCAAGGACGGTAGGGAACATCGGTTTTATTTTAGGGTGAAGATGGAAAAGGATTGTCCACGAACTCGGACTTATGCCTATCTTGGACTTGTGCGAAATCATCAGTAAAGATTCTTGTCTTAGATATATGTTGTTGCAACAATAACAATGCAAACAACTATCATTCCTAGCCATTCAAGAGCTATTTCTTGAATGGTTTTTTGTATACTGTTTAAAAGCAATTGAACTATACCAATTTTTATTCTTGACAAGTAAAAGAAACAAGTATATACTGTTTTTGCTGATTCTGTAAAGCGAGAATTAGACTATACCAATTTAAGGAGAAAGCACAGCTTGTCTGTGTCGTATATACTATGTGTGGAATTGTTGGTGTTGTTGGAAACACAAATGCAACTGATATTTTGATTCAAGGGCTTGAAAAGCTCGAATACCGTGGTTATGATTCTGCGGGAATTTTTGTCCTAGGTGGTGCAGAAAATCATTTGGTGAAGGCTGTTGGTCGTATTGCAGAATTATCTGCAAAAACGGCTGGTGTTGAGGGAACAACTGGTATCGGACATACTCGTTGGGCGACTCACGGAAAACCAACGGAAGACAATGCTCACCCACACCGCTCTGAGACAGGACGTTTTGTCTTGGTGCACAATGGTGTGATTGAAAACTATCTGGAAATCAAGGAAGAATACCTTGCAGGTCACCACTTCAAGGGACAAACGGATACTGAAATCGCCGTTCACTTGATTGGGAAATTTGCGGAAGAAGACGGCTTGTCAGTACTTGAAGCCTTCAAAAAAGCCCTTCACATCATCCGTGGTTCTTATGCCTTTGCCTTGATCGACTCTGAAAATCCAGATGTTATTTATGTGGCGAAAAACAAATCTCCACTTTTGATTGGTCTTGGTGATGGCTACAACATGGTCTGCTCAGATGCCATGGCCATGATTCGTGAGACCAATCAATACATGGAAATCCATGACCAAGAATTGGTGATTGTGAAAGCTGATAGCGTTGAAGTTCAAGACTATGATGGCAACAGTCGTGAGCGTGCTAGCTACACTGCTGAACTTGACTTGTCTGATATCGGTAAGGGAACTTATCCTTACTACATGCTCAAGGAAATTGATGAGCAACCAACGGTGATGCGTAAGCTCATCCAAGCCTACACAGATGAAGCTGGTCAAGTTGTCGTAGATCCAGCTATCATCAAGGCTGTTCAAGACGCAGACCGCATCTACATTCTCGCAGCTGGAACATCTTACCACGCAGGATTTGCTTCTAAGAAGATGCTAGAAGAATTGACAGATACGCCGGTTGAACTTGGTATCTCCTCTGAGTGGGGCTACAGCATGCCACTTCTCAGCAAGAAACCACTCTTTATCTTTATCAGCCAATCTGGTGAAACAGCTGATAGCCGTCAAGTTTTGGTTAAGGCCAATGAAATGGGAATTCCAAGCTTGACAGTGACAAACGTGCCAGGATCAACCCTTTCACGTGAAGCCAACCATACTATGTTGCTTCACGCAGGTCCTGAAATTGCCGTAGCATCAACTAAGGCTTATACTGCCCAAATCGCAGCCCTTGCCTTCCTCGCAAAAGCGGTTGGTGAAGCAAATGGCAATGAAAAAGCCAAAGCCTTTGACTTGGTTCATGAGTTATCTATCGTGGCTCAGTCTATCGAATCAACTCTTTCAGAAAAAGAATTGATTGATGCTAAAGTTCGTGACCTCCTTGAAACAACACGCAACGCCTTTTACATCGGACGTGGTCAAGACTACTATGTGGCTATGGAAGCTAGTCTCAAACTCAAAGAGATTTCTTACATCCAATGTGAAGGTTTTGCGGCTGGAGAACTCAAGCATGGAACCATTGCCTTGATTGAAGAAGGAACACCTGTTTTGGCCCTCTTGTCAGATCCAGTTCTTGCCAACCACACTCGTGGAAATATCCAAGAAGTGGCAGCTCGTGGTGCTAAGGTCCTCACCATCGCAGAAGAAAATGTTGCCAAAGATACAGACGATATCGTTCTTACGACCGTACACCCTTACCTCTCACCAATCTCAATGGTCGTACCAACGCAATTAGTCGCTTACTTTGCAACCCTACACCGTGGACTCGATGTGGACAAACCACGTAACCTTGCTAAGTCAGTAACGGTAGAATAAAGTAGTCCTGTTACTGAATTCCAACATTTCTTGTCAACCTATAAAAATCTTGTTATACTATAGAAAAGTAGTTAATAGTGAAGTATAAGGAGATTGGAGCGGAAATGAAAAAAGGGAAAATTTCATCTATCATAGGACTCTTGTTAGCAAGTTCGTTTTTGATTCGGACTGTCATTATTCATCAAATGAGAGCTTCAAAGAAACAAGAGAGTGAAAAGATTGCTGCAGTTCAGGAATTTATCAAATCCCAGGAACAGGCTGAGTCAGAAAAACAAAAGGATAAATTTAAAAGTATCCTTGGGAATGCATCAAGAACTTCTGAACCAAGACCTAGCTACGACAAAACCATATTTGTGAATCAACAATACGATATTGGTGTTCGAGACGGAGCTTATTATCTACTGACACTCAGTAGCAACAAAGAAGTCTTGCTAGAAGGGGTCGACGACGCCTATGCTTTGGCTGTTAAGAATGAAGATAAAAACAAACAAGAAGTTGCTATGGTTGTTCATAAAGATGGAGCTTGGCATATTATAAACGAAGAAGGGGAAATTACAACAACCCTTGGCCGACAATACATCACAGCCCATACCAAGCTTGTGATTAAGAATAAGACCGTTGATTTCGAATAATGTGATCGGCTCTTAATTCCTTAGAAAAAACATAGAAAAACCTCCTAGATTCTTTTCAGGAGGTTTTTAAAATTATAAATCTTGCATAGAAATCTTATTGAGTTCATTGACTACTTGCAGGATAGATAGTCGACTGATATTGATGACGAGCATGTCTTCGAGGCCATTGATATCAAAATTAGTGATAATAGCATCGTAGTCACTATCCATGATTTCTTCGATATTAAGGGTTTCTTTATCCCAAGTTTCATACTGGATGTTATTTGAAGTATGGAATTCGTAGAGGGAAATCAAGAATTGTGGATGGGCGAAGTCATACTCACTTAAGACTAAGACCTTGACTTTCTTTTTATGTTCAAATAATTGATCTGTAAGGCCCTCGGCATGAGTGAATAGGGTGTAGATTAGGTGAGAAAGGGCCGGAGTTTTCTCCTTTTGTCCCATAATACTCTTGTATCGCATCATTTCAAAGACGGTTGCTTCATAAAATTTAGGGAAGAATTTTTTAATCTTTCCAAGCGTGTAATCTTTGTTTTGTGAAATGATTGATTCGGAGTTGATTTCTCTTCGCTCAAGCAAGGCAGTATTGTGTAAGTTCCAAATCAAGGTATCTGTATTTGAAAATTGAACACCAAATCTTCGAGTTAAGTTGTCTAGAATGTCTCGTGCAGCGTGGTAAGAACGATCCACTTGTTCGTAAGACTGACGGGCAGCAAGGAAATCTTCAACTGTAAAGAAGAGAGCAGGTTCTGCAAAGGGACTGAAAATCTGATTGAGGTTTTCTGGTGTAATTTCAACATTGAGCCCTTGAGCCAATTCTTGCAGTTGCTGTTGGAAATCATCAAGCTGGTCGTAGATTGGGCTCAACCAAGAAGTACTTTGTTTTGGCAAACGAACAAAATAGCCTCTCTTCATTCGGTGCAAATCGACTGTAGCCTGCGTTCGGATTTGGTAGAGATTTTGATATTTTGCAGGGAATTTTGCTAAATTGATAAAGAAAGAAACAAAGTTATCGATGTCTACTTCTTTAATCTCTGTGAAAGGCCACTCTAAAAAGCTATAGGCTTCGTGGAAATATTGGGAGAAGAAAAAACGAATATCTTTTTCGTCTCCAATGATAGAAATAGGAGTTACCTTCAGCTTAAAGCGATAGGTCCCGTCAAGTGTCTTGTTAATATCTGCAACCTTCTTTCGTAAGGACGGAAGTGAGATATCTAGAGTTTCAGAAAGATGTTCATAGGTAAAGGGACTGTCTAGGAGGAAAAAGGCCTTTAAAATTTGAAAATAATCAGATGTTTGTAAAAAATATTGGTAGATTCGCTCGATGCCATTATTCTGGACATTGACCATCATAATCCCTGCAGTTGAGTGTCTGATATCAAAGTCAGGAAAGATTTCACGTAATTCCTTGATATCACTCTTAATAATCCGAGCATTGTAGCCAATGATTTTAGATAAATCATCAAGATAAATCCAGTCGGGATTTTCAAACAAATATTCTAAAATCTTTAATTGTCTTTGCTCTTTTTGACTGAGTAATTCTCTCATTATAAATAAACTCCCTAAGTAATGTTAGAATAATTAGAAAAAAAGATAATCGTAGATTGCCAGAGTTCTTATATAAAACAAAGTCACCCCTTAAGAGAGATTTGAAATCTATCGAAGAGGGGTGATACTTGGTAAGAAGTTTCTACTAGTCTTCAATCTACTTACGATATAAACGATCGTATTGGTAGTAAGGATCAAATGTTACGTTGATTCCAAGTTTACGAAGGACGTTCTTGTCTTCATCCGTTAAGATAATTGTAGAATGAGCTTCGCTTCCTTTGAGATTTCCGAGTTCTTTCATGGCACGATCTGCATCAGGATTTTGCATAGCTGTGATGGCAAGTGCAATGAGAATTTCGTTAGAATGAAGACGTGGATTGCGACTACCCAAGTGATTGATTTTCAATCCTTGGATTGGTTTCACCACTTCTGGTTCAATTAATTTTGTTTCTGCATCGATATTAGCTGACTTCTTGATAGCATTGATCAAGGCAGCAGCTGTTGGGCCGAAGAGTTCAGAATTCTTACCAGTGACGATTTCACCAGAAGGTAACTCAAGAGCGAGAGCAGGTCCATCTGTTTCTTCAGCTTTTTGTCGAGCGGCTACAGCTACCTTACGGTCAGCTGGTGTGATACCGAGATCGTTCATAAGAAGTTCGATTTTCTTGACAGCAGACTCAGCAACTTTTTCAGCCTTAAAGTCGAGAACTGTTTGATAGTAGCGACGGATAATTTCTTGTTTAGATGCTTCAATTGCAGCGTCATTATCAGTAATTGCAAAACCAACCATATTTACACCCATGTCAGTTGGAGATGCATAAGGAGACTCACCCAAGATACGTTCTAGCATACGCTTAAGGACAGGGAAAATCTCGATATCGCGGTTGTAGTTGACTGTTGTTTCTCCGTAAGTTTGGAGATGGAATGGGTCAATCATATTAACGTCATCTAGGTCTGCTGTTGCCGCTTCATAAGCTAAGTTGACTGGATGATGGAGAGGAAGGTTCCAAACTGGGAAGGTTTCAAATTTAGCATAACCAGACTTAATGCCATTTAGTTGGTCGTGGTACATGTTAGACATACAAGTTGCCAACTTACCTGATCCAGGTCCAGGAGCTGTAACGACAATCAAATTGCGACTAGTTTTGATGTAGTCGTTTTTCCCCATACCTTCTGGAGAGATGATGTGATCCATATCTGTCGGATACCCTTTGATTGGGTAGTGAAGATAAGAGTCGATACCGTTTTTAGCTAATTGATTGCGGAAAGCATCTGCGGCAGGTTGGCCAGCATATTGAGTGATAACAACTGAACCTACAAAGATACCGAGCTCGTTGAATTTATCAATCAAACGAAGCACTTCTTGGTCATAAGAAATGCCCAAGTCTCCACGAGCTTTTGAGTGTTCGATATTGCTAGCGTTAATAGCGATAACAACCTCAACTTGTTCTTTCAACTCTTGCAAGAGTTTAATTTTGTTGTCTGGTTCATAACCAGGAAGTACACGGGCAGCATGGAAGTCTTCCAACATCTTGCCTCCAAACTCCAAGTAGAGCTTGCCATCAAATTGGTTGATACGTTCCAAAATATGGTCGCGTTGTAAATTTAGATATTTTTCAGAACTAAAAGCTTGTTTTTTCATTTTTTTACCTCTGTTCTCTATTATATAAAAAAAATAGAAGATAAGAAACTAGAGAGTCGCAAAAGTGAGAAAAAAAGATAAAGCAAACGCTTGCATAAAGATGATAAAAAGTCTATGATGGAATAAAGAGAATATTAAAAGAGGTAAAAAGATGCAAGAAAAATGGTGGCATAACGCAGTCGTCTATCAAGTTTATCCAAAAAGTTTCAAGGATAGCAATGGAGATGGGATTGGTGATTTGCCTGGGATTACTAGTAAGCTTGACTATCTAACTAAACTAGGGATTACAGCAATCTGGCTTTCTCCTGTTTATGACAGTCCTATGGACGATAATGGTTATGATATTGCCAATTATCAAGATATTGCGGACATCTTTGGAACCATGGAGGACATGGATGAGCTGATTGCTGAGGCTAAAAAACGAGACATTAGAATCATCATGGACTTGGTGGTCAATCATACATCGGATGAGCATGCTTGGTTTATTGAAGCTTGTGAAAATCCTGATAGTCCTGAGCGAGACTACTATATCTGGCGGGATGAACCTAACGAATTAGAGTCAATTTTCAGCGGTTCTGCATGGCAATATGACGAAAAGTCTGGTCAATACTATCTCCACTTTTTCAGTAAGAAGCAGCCAGACCTCAACTGGGAAAATGAAGAACTTCGCCAAAAAATCTATGAGATGATGAATTTCTGGATTGATAAAGGTATCGGCGGTTTCCGTATGGACGTCATTGACATGATTGGGAAGATTCCTGATCAGAAGATTGTCAACAATGGCCCTATGCTTCATCCTTATCTTAAGGAAATGAATCAGGCAACCTTTGGCGATAAAGATTTACTGACAGTAGGAGAGACATGGGGAGCAACACCAGAAATTGCTAAACTCTATTCAGATCCTAAAGGACAAGAACTGTCTATGGTCTTCCAGTTTGAACATATCTGTCTTCAGTATCAGGAAGGGCAACCTAAGTGGCAGTACCAAAAAGAGTTAAATGTAGCGAAATTAAAAGAAATTTTCAACAAATGGCAGACAGAGTTGGGAGTTGAAGATGGCTGGAATTCTCTCTTCTGGAACAACCATGACCTCCCTCGTATCGTCTCTATCTGGGGGAATGATCAAGAATACCGAGAAAAATCTGCCAAAGCGTATGCAATCTTGCTTCATCTCATGAGAGGAACACCTTATATTTATCAAGGAGAAGAAATTGGGATGACCAATTTCCCGTTTGAAACGCTTGATCAAGTAGAGGATATTGAATCCCTCAATTATGCGCGTGAAGCTCTTGAAAAAGGCGTTCCGATAGAAGAAATTATGGACAGTATCCGTGTGATTGGGCGTGATAATGCTCGTACACCCATTCAGTGGGATGGGACAAAAAATGCTGGTTTCTCAGATGGTCAACCTTGGCTTGCTGTAAATCCAAACTATGCGAAGATAAATGTAAAAGAAGCTTTAGCAAATCCGGATTCTATCTTCTATACCTATCAAAAATTGGTAAAACTTCGTAAGGAGAATAGCTGGTTGATTCGTGCTGACTTTGAACTGCTAGAAACGGCTGAAAAAGTTTTTGCTTATACCCGTAAAGATGGAGATCGTCGTTTCCTTGTGGTGGCTAATTTGTCCAATCAGCAGCAAGAGTTTACAGTAGAAGAGCCAGTTAAGTCTATCTTGATTGAAAATACCTCAGTAGAAGATGCTTTAGAGAAACAACTCTTGGCTCCATGGGATGCTTTCTGTGTCGAATTAGCTCATTAGACCTAAAAAAAGTGTAGGAATTTCTTTAAAAAATATTATTTTGAATTTTCTAAAAAATTCCATGAAAACCCTTGCTTTTATAAAAAAATAGGGTATAATGGTGAAAAATAGTATTTTAAAGGAGAATACCGATGAAATCGAAAAAGTGGCTTGCAATAGCAGGGATAACGATGAGCGCAGCTCTACTTTTAGCGGCTTGTAACAAGGCTGAGAAAAAAGCAGATGCTCCGACAACATTTTCATACGTATATGCCATCGATCCGACAACATTGGACTATAGCATTACTAGTAAAAGTTCAACATCAGACGTCATCGCCAACTTGGTTGACGGACTTTTGGAAAATGACAAATACGGGAACTTGATTCCGTCGCTTGCTGAAGATTGGTCAGTCTCACAAGACGGCTTGACTTATACTTACAAACTACGTAAAGGTGTCAAATGGTATAATTCTGAAGGAGAAGAGTACGCTGAAGTCAAGGCCCAAGACTTTGTGACTGGCTTGAAGCATGCTGCAGATGGTAAATCAGATGGCTTAACACTTATCCAAGACTCTATCAAAGGTTTGGCAGAGTATGTTAGCGGTGAGACAAATGACTTCTCGACAGTCGGTGTCAAAGCAGTGGACGATTATACAGTTGAGTATACCTTGAACAAGCCAGAAAGTTTCTGGAATTCTAAGGTGACAACGGCGACCATGCTCCCGGTTAATGAAGAATTCCTTAATTCTCAAGGGAAGGATTACGGAGCAGCAGCTCCTTCAGGTATTCTCTACAACGGTCCATATATTTTGAAAAACTTCACTTCAAAATCAGTGATTGAGTACGAAAAGAATCCAAACTACTGGGACAAGGACAATGTTAAGATTGACCACGTCAAATTGACTTTCTACGACGGTTCTGACCAAGAATCATTGATTCGTAGCTTTGCGTCAGGCTCATATACGACAGCTCGCCTCTTCCCAACTAGTTCAAGTTTTGACTCAACTAAGAAAGAATACGGCGATAAGATTGTTTATAGCCCTCAAGAAGCGACAAGCTATTACTTTACTTTCAACGTAAATCGTCAGTCTTATAATAAAACAGCCAAGACAGATGAAGCACAAAAAACTTCAACTAAAGAAGCCCTTCTCAATAAAAACTTCCGTCAAGCTATCAACTTTGCTCTAGACCGTCATGCCTACTCTGCACAGATGAATGGTGAAGAAGGTGCAGACAAGATTATCCGTACCAGCCTTGTGCCTTATGACTATGTACAGGTTGGTGAAAAGACCTTCGGTGAATTGGCGCAAGAACAATTGGTAACATACGGAGATCAATGGAAAGATGTTGCTTTGACAGATGGTAAGGATACTCTTTACAATCCAACAAAAGCAAAGGCTGCTTTCGAAAAAGCAAAATCAGAATTGCAAGCCAAAGGTGTAACCTTCCCAATTCATTTGGATATTCCAGTTGAACAAACAGATGTTATTGCTGTGCAACAAACCAACTCTCTCAAACAGTCTGTCGAAGCAGCGCTTGGAAGTGAAAATGTTGTTATCGATGTACTTCAAATGACTGACAATGAGAAAATGAGTATCACATCTCAAGCCAAAGTGCCTTCTCAAAAAGACTATGACTTGAATGGAACTGGATGGGGGCCGGACTATCAAGATCCGGCAACCTACCTCAATATCTTAGATGCTAAGAAGGGTTCTGCCCTTAAACACTTGGGTATCACAAAAGGTAAAGATCCAGAAGTCATGGCTCAAGTTGGACTTGATGAGTACAAGAAACTCTTGGATGATGCAGCATCAGAAACAAGTGACCTCAACAAACGCTATGAAAAATATGCCAAAGCACAGGCTTGGGTATCAGATAGCTCACTTCTTATCCCTGTAGCTTCTTCAGGTGGTTCTCCGACAGTTAGTCGTACAGTGCCATTCACAAAAGCTTACTCTCAAGTTGGTATCAAGGGAGATCCATTTGTATTCAAAGGCTTAGAATTGCAAAATGATATTGTAACTGCTAAAGAATACGAAGAAGCTCTCAAGAAATGGCAAAAAGAAAAAATCGAAACAAATGCCAAATACCAAAAAGAGCTAGCCAATCACGTTAAATAATTTTTGACTATCCATAAAGAAATCTTGTTTTTAGCAGGATTTCTTTCTTTTTTTCGATTGCAAATAAGAGGTCGAATAGTATATAACTTTACTTTTAGGCTAAAATTTGATAAAATAGTTATATGTCATAAAACCTAACATACAAGGAGAAATGAAACATGAAGCTTAAAAAACGTTTGATTGGAGCGGGGTTGACGCTTGCTGCTGCGTTCCTATTGGCAGCCTGTGGCCAGTCAGCATCAGACGGCAAGACATACTCGTCTACCTTTGGTGCGGATCCGACAACCTTTAACTATCTCTTGGATTACGCTGGTGATAACACTGCCATTGTAACCAACTTGGTAGATGGTTTGCTTGAAAATGATAACTACGGGAACCTCATTCCATCCCTTGCAAAAGAGTGGAGTGTTTCTAAAGACGGTTTAACTTATACCTACAAACTCCGTGAAGATGCTAAGTGGTATACTTCAGATGGAGAAGAGTATGCTCCTGTTAAAGCGCAAGACTTTGTAACTGGTATCAAGTACGCTGCTGATAACAAAGGTCAAGCTCTGGATTTGATTCAAAACTCTATCAAGGGTTTGGATGATTATGTAACAGGTGCTAATACAGACTTTTCAAAAGTTGGTGTAAAAGCTATAGATGATTACACAGTCGAATATACCTTGACACGTCCAGAGCCATTCTGGAACTCTAAGACAACCAACAGTATCTTGTTCCCTGTAAACGAAGAATTCCTTGCTTCTAAAGGAAAAGACTTCGGAACTCTGAAACCAGATAGTATTCTTTATAGTGGACCATATTTGTTAAAAGATTTTACATCTAAGTCTTCTATCGAGTATGTGAAAAACCCACATTACTATGACCAAGAAAAGGTAACGATTGAAAAGGTAAAATTGGCTTACTTTGATGGCTCAGACCAAGACTTGACGATCCGTAACTTTGAAAGTGGTGCTTATTCATCTGCAGGTGTTTATCCAAACAGCTCAAACTTCGCTAAGACCAAGGAAAAATACAAGGACAATATCGTTTATAGCTTGCAAGATGCGACATCTTGGTACTATAACTTTAACGTCAACCGCGGTGCTTATAACCATACTGCAAAAACAAGCGATGAGCAAAAACAAGCAACTCAAGCTGCAGTTTTGAATAAAAACTTCCGTCAGGCAATCAACTTCGCCATCGATCGTACTGCCTACTCAGCACAATCAAACGGTGAAGAAGCAGCAAAAAATACCCTCCGTAACACACTTGTGCCACCAACTTTCGTACAAGTCGGAGACAAGACTTTTGGTGAAACAGTTGCTTCAAAATTAGTCAACTATGGCACACAATGGTCAAATATGAATCTTGAAGATGCTCAAGATGGTTATTTCAACAAAGAAAAAGCGCAAGCTAAGTTTGCAGAAGCTAAAAAAGAATTAGAAGCTCAAGGTGTGAGCTTCCCAATTCATTTGGACTTACCTGTAGACCAAGTTAACAAGACTTTACTTTCAGGAACAAACTCCATCAAGCAATCGATCGAATCAACACTTGGTTCTGAAAATGTAGTGGTTGATGTTATTCAATTATCGACAGATGATTATACAAATGCAACAGCTCAAGCGCCAACTCCAGCAGATCATGACTATGATTTGAATTTGGATGGATGGTCAGCTGACTACCAAGATCCTTCAACCTACCTCAATCCCTTCAATTCTGAAGATGGATTCTATCTCAAGATTTTGGGGCTTGATCCAAGCAAGGATGCAAATAAGATTACTAGTCTAGGTTTGGACCAATATACTCAAAAATTAAAAACAGCAGATGCAGAAAATACAGACGTAGCGAAACGCTATGAAAACTATGCAGATGCACAAGCTTGGTTGATTGATAGTTCCCTTCTAATCCCAGTTGTATCAAATGGTGGTGGTGCTTCGGTGACACGTGTGACACCATTTACACGTGCTTACTCACTAGTTGGTATCAAAGGAACTGGAAGTAACTACAAGTACATGAGATTGCAGACAGATGTCGTTACAAGCTCTCAATTTGCTGAAGCCAAGGCTAAATGGGAACAGGAACGTAAAAATTCTGTCGAAAAGAGTCAAAAAGAATTTGAAAGCCACGTTAAATAACAAAAAATAGAGCTTACAAAAGCTCTATTTTTATTTTGATTGTTTTTAAAAAACGCAAAAACTAACAAAAACAATAATAAAAATGTATAAAATAAATACATATTCAAAAGTAAGCGTTTCCTTGGTATAAGTAGTTAGCCTTGAGGTATAGTTTGTGATATAATTGAATTAAAATATATTGTAGAGGTGTTCCGTGAGTACCAGACGATTAAAAAAAAGTAAATCTAGTCAAATTCAGCAGAGCTTGAACGCAGGTTTGTTAGTTATCTATGTAGTTCTTGCTTGTTTTTTATTGTTTCTAATTTTTAGATATCAGATTTTAGCCATTCACTTTGTAAATATCATTCTCTCGGGAGTCTTCGTACTTGTAGGATTGTTGGCCTTGGTTTTGATTTTAAAGAAAAAAGCTAAAATATTTACATTGATTATGCTTATCTTAGCAGTGTTACTAAACTCTGTTGCGTTAGTAGCAGTACAACAGTTTGTTAGTCTTGCAAATCAATTTAATGCCACTTCTAATTATTCGAGTTATTCGATGAGTGTGGCGGTGCTAGCAGATAGTGAGATTAATAATGTTTCTCAACTTTCAAGTGTAACTGCTCCAACGGGGACTGATGCTGAGAATATTCAAAAATTGATAGATGACATTAAAACAACTCAAAGCAAGGAATTGACAGTTGAGGAAGCCTCTTCCTACCTAGCATCCTATAAGAGTTTGTTAGATGGTAAAACCAAAGCGATTGTTTTAAATAGCGTTTTTGAAAATCTGATTGAGCAGGAATATCCTGACCACGATAAAAAGATTAAGAAAATCTATACCAAGGATTTGACCAAGAAGGTGGAAGCGCCTAAGGTAGCTACAGGAAACTCCTTCAATGTCTATATTAGTGGGATTGATACCTATGGTCCTATCAGTTCTGTTTCGCGTTCAGACGTTAATATCATCATGACAGTCAATCAAGATACTAAAAAGATTCTTTTGACGACAACTCCTCGAGATGCTTATGTTCCGATAGCAGATGGAGGGAATAACCAAAATGATAAGTTGACGCATGCAGGTATTTATGGTGTTGATGCTTCTATTCATACTTTGGAAAACCTTTATGATATTGACTTGAATTACTATGCTCGTCTTAATTTTACTTCGTTCTTGAAATTGGTTGACCTTCTCGGAGGCGTCGATGTCTATAATGATCAAGAGTTTACTGCGCACACAAATGGGAAACACTATCCAGTTGGGAATATCCATCTTGACTCAGAATTAGCTTTAGGATTTGTTCGTGAACGCTATTCATTGGCAAATGGTGATGGAGATCGTGGCCGCAACCAACAAAAAGTCATTACAGCTATTATTCAAAAATTGACTTCAACTGAAGCTTTGAAAAACTTTGATAGTATTATTCAAAGTTTACAAGATTCGGTTCAAACCAATATGCCGCCAGAAACAATGGTTAGTCTGGTCAATGCTCAATTGGCAAGCGGAGGAAAATATACCGTTACAAATCAAGATTTAAAAGGAACCGGACGTATGGATCTTCCGTCATATGCTATGCCAGATAGCAACCTTTACATGTTAGAAATTGATCCAACGAGTTTGGAGACAATCAAGACTGCAATAAAAGATACCATGGAAGGAAAATAAGATGATTGACATCCATTCACATATAGTTTTTGATGTCGATGATGGACCAAAAAGTATAGAAGATAGTCGGGCACTGCTAAAAGAAGCTTATGCACAAGGTGCTCGGACTATCGTTTCAACTTCTCATCGACGAAAGGGAATGTTTGAAACACCGGAAGATAAAATTGCTACTAATTTTAAAATCATTCAGGAACTATCCAAGGAGATAGCTCCTGACTTAACAATCTTATACGGTGCTGAGATATATTTCACTAGCGATATCTTGGACAAATTAGAAAATCATATTATCCCTAAACTAAATGACACACGCTATGCTTTAATTGAATTTAGTATGAATACACCTTATCGAGAGATTCATAGTGCCTTGTCAAAAGTTCTCATGTTAGGTGTAACGCCTGTGATTGCTCATATTGAACGTTATCACGCTTTGGAAAATGATGAAAAAAGAGTGAGAGAGCTAATCAATATGGGATGCTATACGCAAATAAACAGTTCAAGTGTTCTAAAACCGAAACTATTTGGGGATACTTATAAGTTTATGAAGAAACGTGCTCGCTATTTTTTAGATAGAGATTTAGTTCATGTTGTTGCGAGTGATATGCATAATTTGGATGATAGACGACCTCATATGAGAGAAGCTTATGATTTGATAAGTAGAAAATATGGCAAAGAAAAAGCTCAGGAGCTTTTTGAAACAAATCCTTCAAAAATTATAAAAGATGAAATTATATAGGAGAAACGATGAAAGAACAAGAAAAAATCGAAATTGATGTAGTGCAAATGCTAAAAGTTTTATGGAAACGCAAATTGATAATAGCGTTGGCAGCAATTGTCACAGGTGCGCTTGCTTTTGGATATAGTTCATTTGTAGTTAAACCTCAATTTACAAGTACCACACGTATCTATGTGGTCAATCGTAACCAAGGAGATAAACCTGGTCTGACTAATCAAGATTTGCAAGCTGGTTCATACTTGGTAAAAGACTACCGAGAAATTATTCTATCTCAAGATGTATTAGAAAAAGTAGTAGCTGACCAAGGGTTGAGTTTTGATGCAAAATCCCTCGCTAAAAAAGTTCAAGTAACGGTCCCAGCAGATACTCGTATAGTGTCAATTTCAGTAAGAGATGGGAATCCTGAAGAAGCTAGTCGTATAGCGAATGCTCTTAGAGAAGTGGCCGCTCAAAAAATCATCTCTGTAACGAAAGTATCTGATGTAACTACATTGGAGGAAGCTCGTCCTGCCATATCACCATCCTCTCCAAATATTCGTCGCAATACAATCTTTGGTGTTGGTATAGGAGCAAGTATTGTCATTCTATTAGCTCTATTGGTTGAACTATTGGATGACCGTGTGAAACGTCCAGAAGATATTGAAGAAGTAATGCATATTTCGCTTTTGGGAGTTATTCCAAATTTAGAGAAATTAAAGTAAGGGAGTAAAAATGGCAAAGTTAGAATTATCAGAAAAACGCCAAGCATTCGTCAAAAAAGCAGAGGAATATTACAATGCTTTGCGTACTAATATACAATTGAGTGGAGATAAGTTAAAGGTTATTGCTATTTCTTCGGTTAGACCTGGAGAAGGAAAATCAACGACTTCAACTAATATTGCTTGGGCTTTTGCGCGTGCTGGTTATAAAACGCTCCTAATTGATGCCGATATTCGAAATTCTGTTATGTCTGGTGTCTTCATTTCGAGAGAAAAAATCACTGGTTTAACAGATTACTTGTCTGGGACAAAGGACTTATCACAAGGGTTGTGTGAAACAAATGTGGAAAATCTATTTGTTATCCAATCTGGGGCTATTTCTCCGAATCCAACAGCACTTCTTCAAAGTGAGAAATTTGAAGTCATGATAGAAACACTACGCAAGTATTTTGATTATATTATTGTAGATACAGCTCCTATTGGAGTTGTAATTGATGCAGCGATTATTGCGCAAAAATGTGATGCTTCTATTTTAGTGACAGAGGCTTCTGCAACTAAACGTAGAGAAGTTCAAAAAGCTAAGACCCAATTAGAACAAACTGGGACACCATTCCTTGGTGTTATTCTAAATAAGTTCGATATTCATCTTGAAAAGTATGGCACATATGGTGGTTATGGGAGCTATGGTTCATATGGGAAAAAATAAGGAAAAGTAGATTAAAGAAGATTATATGAAAAGTAGGTGGAGTTTAAGTGGAGATACGTGAAGTCTTATATAAAAGTTTTAAGCAACTTGCAGACTTCTTTATCGGATTGGTAGGGACGGTGGTATTAGCTTTTCCAGCCTCCGTAATTATTTTTATCATTTATAAATCAAAAGGATATAAGGGCAGCATTTTCTTTACTCAGTACCGAGTAGGATTACATGGAAAGAAATTCAAGATTATTAAGTTCCGTTCAATGGTCGAGAATGCTGAAGAAATTCTCTTGGCAAATAAAGAGCTACATCAAAAATATATTGAAAATAGCTACAAATTGCCACCAAACGAAGATCCGCGCTTAACGATTATTGGGAACTTCATCAGAAAAACGAGTATTGATGAATTTCCTCAGTTTTTAAATGTGTTACGAGGCGATATGAGCTTTATAGGTCCTAGACCAATTCTGGATAAGGAATTAAAAGAATATACCGAAGATGAACAGAAACTATTGCTTTCAGTGAAACCCGGGATAACTGGTATGTGGCAAGTCTCTGGGAGAAGTGAAGTCTATTATCCTGAACGTTGCGAGATGGAATTGTACTATCCTAGAAATCAATCTTTCAAATTGGATGTAAAGATATTTTTATTAACCATTAAGCAAGTTTTGCTAGGGAAAGGGGCTCATTAAAGAACAGATATGTTTTGTTAGGATTTTATGATCTGTTGATGAGTTTAAAATGGAATTGATACGAAATCAAATACTGGCAGTCATGTTTTAGAATATTCTTCCGAAGTTATATAATCAGAGTAGTCTATTAGGAGCATGGCAAAAGAGTCAACTAGTTTCTTAGGTGAACTCTGTGAAACTAGGATGCTAGTGTTTGGTTTCTTTTTTAGCGCAAACAGTTCAATCTAAATGAAGGGGGTTAAAATGACAAAGAATTATAAAATTATCGTGGCAGCACACAAGCAATTTACCATGCCTGCTGATACTGATCTTTACCTACCTATCCATGTTGGTAGTGAAGGAAAAGAAAAGTTAGGATACCAATGTGATAATGAAGGAGACAATATTTCAAGTTTGAACCCCTATTATTGCGAATTAACTGGACTTTATTGGGCCTGGAAAAATTTAGAATGTGACTATCTCGGTTTGGTACACTATCGTCGCTATTTCACGGCAAAACGTCACTCATATAGTGAAACGATTGATATGAATGATATTATCCTGTCCAAGGCAGAATTGCAAGATTTGTTAGCAGAAAATGATGTGATCGTTCCTAAAAAACGGAAATATTACATTGAAACACTATACTCACACTACGCACATACACATGATGCCATTCATTTAGACGTGACCCGGCAGATTGTTAGCGAGTTGAGACCGGATTATATCGAGGTCTTTGATCGAGTTATGAAGCAGCGCAGTGGTTATATGTTCAATATGTTTATCATGTCCAAAGAAAATGTAGTAGCCTATTGTGAATGGTTGTTCCCGATTATCGATGAGCTCTATAAGAGATTGGATATTACAGATTATTCTGCTTTTGATGCTAGATTATTTGGTCGTGTCAGCGAACGCTTGTTCAATGTTTGGTTGGCAAAGCAAGATTTGCGGGTAAAAGAGATTCCGTTTATCTATATGGAGAAAATTGACTTGATTCAAAAAGGGAAATCCTTCCTACAAGCAAAATTCTTCGGTAAAAAATATGGACAGAGTTTTTAGATAGGGATAAAAGAAAAAGGATGAAATTAGTAGTAAAAATAAAATCTTTGCCAGAGCTAATGGCTCTTGTTGCCTTAGGAATATTTTTAACGGTTTCGATATTAAATGTGACTTTTTATGCTCGATATATGCCTGGAACAGTTTATAAATTAGCGATAGCTTTCTCGATTTTTCTTTTGTTCGTTAAAGAGATGTTTAAAAGAAAGTACGATTATAGAGCGCTCATTGGATTGTTTGCAACAATTTTAATTTATTTTATCGTGGGGAAAATGACTGCTCTCGGTTCAGAAGTTCCTGTAAGCATATTATTTATTTACGCTTTACGAGATGTTCCCTTTAAGAAGGTGGCGCAAACGTCATTAGTAGTTAGTACGTGTTTATTGTTCTTTATTATTGTCAGTGCAAAAGTTGGAATAATAACGAATTATATAGAAGTTTCTGGGTCTCGAGTACGAAGTTATCTAGGATTTCGTTACGCCTTATTCCCATCAATGTTACTGATGGACATAGTCGCTATTGTGTTTTATTTAAAGCAAAACAAAATCCAATATTGGAAATGGCTACTGTTATCCCTTTCTGTGTATTGGGTATATGATCAAACGGATTCTCGTTTAACATTTTTCAGTTCCTGTATATTGTTGGCATGCAGTTTGCTAATAAAATGGTTCCCTGAGCTATTATCTAAACTAGGATATGTTTTTAAAGCTTTTAAATTGACTTTTATTGTAAATGCAATCATTAGTTTTTGGGTCTCATTTACCTATCTCAATTCAGGTTATTCTTTTATTAATGACCTTCTTTTTAAAGTGAATCATATGTTAGGTGGCCGTATATACTTGGCAAACAAATCTTTAAATCTGTATGGTTTTGGATTGCTAGGACGACCAGTTGAATGGTACGGTAACAGTCTGACTGTTGAAGGAGTTAGAAACTATCAGACCTATTATCTGTATGTAGACAATTTGTATGTCCAAGTTTTACAAAG
>CAUUTJ010000021.1:0-23862 GCA_963548045.1 uncultured Streptococcus sp. | reverse complement strand
TAACCTATCCCGAACGATGCTTCTTAGAAAAAGTGAAAAAGATTTTTGCTCTATTGTAAATCTCTTATCCGAAAAATCAGCAATGACCTCTGGAATAACTTGTTCTAGAAATCTAGATAAAATAGCATTTAGTATACCTTCCTTGGTTTTAAAATAACTAAAAACGGTTCCTTCTGATACTCCAGCATGTTCAGCAATAAGATTAGATGTTGTATTTTCAAACCCAATCTCTGAAAATAATTTTAAACTGGATATTAATACTTGACGTTGTTTTAAACTTAATTCACTGCTTTTTAATGTCTCAGCAAATTTATATTCTATACTTTCCATTGCTGCCCCCTCTACCTACTCTCTTATTTTAATAATTCTTTTACCACGAGTATGTCCCAATTTCAGACTACGATATGCCTCTCTAACTGACTCCAAAGAAAAACTATATTCTTTCTCAATATTTAGCTGAACTTTTCCATCTGAGACCATCTCCTCTAGAATTTTAAAATCATCATAAGTAGAATGTCTTGGTCCAGTAAACTGAGCTCCTTTGATCATAACAAATGGTGAAGGTACTAAAGTTCCAATATCAGTTCCGTTCAATCCAAGATGGAAAGCTAATTTAACGTAATCACCACCATAGCAATCCAAGAATTTTGTAATAGATTTTGGAGCTACTGATAAAAGAGACTTTTGGACATCCTCTTCATAAGATACTGGTATAGCTCCTAAAGACTCTAAATATTCTGCATTATTCTTGCTCGCAATACCAATAACAGTTGCGCCCTTCGCAACTGCATACTGTACTGCAATGCTACCAATGCCACCTGAAGCTGCTGAAATAACTACAACATCTTTAGAATTTAAATGAATTCTTCTAAAAGCACCACCGACTGTTAAAGAGGCCACCCCCATAGTAGCAGCATGATACATATCAATATTGTCTGGTTTCAATGCAATTTCTGATTCGTTAACACAAATTTCTGTTGCTAACGCCCCCCTCTTAGTACCAAGTCCAGGATCACTTATTATTGTTCCAAAAACCTTGTCACCTACTGAAAAACGGCTCACTCCTTCACCAATTTCTGTGATAACACCAGCAAAATCCCTAGCGACACCTCTTGGAAATAAAGATGATTTTGATTCAAACAAACGACTTGGTTGTTTTAATTTTGTCAAAAAACTCAAAAAACGAAGTGGCTTCGCCCCCTCGAAAGTTTTGTAATCAATAGGATTTAAACCAACAGCAAATACTTTTACCCTAACTTGATTCATTCCTAATGATTCAGATGTAATATTTACTAATTCTAGGACTTTTTCATTACCAAAACGATTATACTGTATTGCTTTAATAACCATTATCTAATTCTCCTAATCCCTAACGAAATGAGTGAGTACTCAATTAATTTCTATATATTATACGCTTATTCTTTAACGAAATCAACTGCTCTGCTACTTTATATAAAAAATAAGAGGTCTTATGGACCTCTTATTTTTTTGGCTTTATAAACAAGATTTTAGTGCAATTTCCTCTTAGTCTTTCTTCTTTCTAAGAAGGTAAGCTGCAATGCTAACTCCAGTAAGAGCTAAAATTAGGCTAAGAATAGATTCAGTTGAACCAGTATTTGGCAACTCAATTTTCTTTTTCGGTTCTCCAGTTGTTGTAGTTGGAGGAATACTTGGTTCATGTTTATTGGTAAGAACAACGTTTCCTTTACCATCATCAATCTTAGACACTTGATAACCTTCTGGCACATCTACTTCTTCAACTGTATAGCTAATTGCTTTACCATTAGCTTTTTCAACTAAATCTGTAAATGTATAAGTCCACTTATTATCTGCTGATAGCTGGACTACTTCTCCAGCTTTCTTTCCATCAGCGTAAAGTTGAACCTTAATAGTCTTCGGACGAAGCCCGTCTTTGTCATCACCATCGTCCCACTTCTTAGTTACTTGGACCTGAGTGACATTTGGTTCATGCTTATTGGTCAAGACAAGATGTGCTGGATCTTTGTCTTCGATAGAAAGAGTATAGCCTTCTGGGACATTCTCTTCTTTTACAGTGTAGTTAAGGGCCTTACCAGCTGCATTTACATCAAGGTTTTCAAAAGTGCCATGCCACTGATTAGCTTCTGACAATTCAAGAGTCTGGTCTGTAGGTGCACCATCCTTATAAAGTCTAACCGTAATGGATGCTGGACGAATACCATCTTGGTTATTGGCATCATCCCATTTCTTGGTTACTTGGACTTTAGTCTTCGAAGGAGTATGCGTATTGCTAATCACTACCTGACCTGGATTTGTCGCTTCTACTGTTTGAGTATAGCCTTCTGGCACTTCAATTTCTTTCACTGTATATTGAATAGTTTTACCATCTTTTTTCTCATCCAAATCAGAGAAAGTGTAAGACCACTTGTTGTCTTCAGAAAGCTCAACTTCTTTACCTAATTTTTGACCATCAGCATAGAGTTTAACCTTGATTGTCTTCGGACGAAGGCCATCTTGGTTTTCTGCATCATCCCATTTCTTAGTCACTGTTAAACTAGTTTTACCTGGTTTGTATGTGTTTGTGATAGTTGTACCATCAATCGTAGCTGTGTAGTTTGCTACGGTATCTTCTGTCACAGTGTAGATGATTTTCTGACCGTTTTTATAGACTGGTAGGTTTGTGAAGGTATGACTCCATGTTTCTCCCTCACCAGAAACTGTTGAAGTTTGGACTTTCTCACCATTAGCCAAGAGATGAAGCGTAATAGTTGTTGGGCGGAGACCGTCTTGGTTTTTAGCATCGTCCCAAACTTTTTTCACAGTTACTTCTGTTGTTTCAGGAGTGCGCTTGTTGGTAAGCGTTGCTTTACCATCTACAAACTGAGCTTCTTCTTTATCAACTGTGTAATAAGCTGGTACTTTAACTTCTTTTACAGTATAACTGAAAAGGTTACCCTCGCTATCTCTATCTGGTAGATTGCTAAAGGTTACTTTCCAGTTATTTCCTGCTGAAAGGGCTACTGGTTTGCCTTCTGCTGTTCCATTCTTGTACAATTGGAACTCAATTGATTCAGGACGAAGACCTTCTACATTGTCTTGGTCATCCCAAACCTTAGTCGCTTCTAGATTGAGATATTTGATATCATTCTCATTTGTGATTAGTTTTGGTGAAGCTTTTGAACCGACAGCTTCTCCATCAATAGTGACATGATAGATTTGTTGATCCGCATCATAAGTCACAACTACTGAATGTTCGGTTTCATCCAACTTATAATTGGTTGGCGCTTTAGTTTCTTTAAGAGTATAAGTTCCTTCTGTTAAGGTTGTAAAAGCAAGATTTCCATCCTTATCAGAAACTTGAGTCGCAAGGACAGCACTAGTTGAATCCAACAAGTTGAACTCAGCACCAGCTAATCCTTTGCTAGTATCGTCTTTATCCACTTTCTTCACATGGAAGCTAGCCGCAAAGATTTGAGAAGTTACTGTGTTAGACTCACGGTTTCCTTCATAGCCTTTAGCCTTGTAACCAAATTGGTTATGAGCTTGTACGACACCTGAACGGCCACCGTTGTCCTTGTTGTCTTCTGTACGATCTAGCATCAATTGTTTAACTTGCTCTGTCAATTCGCTTGGATTGACAACAGGTACAGCAATATCTACTTGGCTACGAGCAGCAATCGTTGTTCCTTCGTTGGCAACAATCTTAATTCCTGTTACTTTACTATAGTCTGTGATATCTGCTGACCAAATATCTTTATCTGCAGCTTGTGCCATGGTGCTAGCTGTAACTGTGGTATCTGTTGTGTAGTATGCTGTCCATCCTTCTGGAGCAGTGATAGGACCACGAAGACTAACTGTGTATTCTGTCTTACGGGCTGAAGCATCCAGTGTATTGACATCTCCTAATTTAGGAAGAACGTCATAGATAACCGTATTTTCAACAGGGTTATCTGTATTATTTTTGATTGTTAATTTATAATTGAAGGTTTCCCCTGGTTTAAAGGTACGAGTTACTGTTGAGGCATCAGACAAGTCATCGTTTTTCGCAATGAACTTACGAGCATAAACACCTTCAGCTGCAACAATAGTATAGTTGGATTCCGCATGTGGAATTTTATCTGTCGTAGAACCATTGTTATTTAAATCGTAGCTATCAACCGCAACTCTATTCGGGTTAGCAGTTTCTAGATCCCAGAGGCCTTCTCCTGCCAGATAAATATGGTTGGTAAAGGTTCCGCCATCGGCCTTCCCTTTCAGCTTGGTATAAATAAACGGCAAACGAACTTGACCACCAGTCTCTAGGGCACGTTTGATAAATTCCTTTTGATCCAAATGGATAATCAAGGCAGAACGTCCAGAGTTGTGGTAGTTTTCAATGACCTCATAGGACTTGTTCCAAGGGGCATAAAAACGAGTGTTATTCTTATCAAAATATTGATCTAGGTAATTGAAGTCAATGTCCAAGGTATTTGGATCAAAGAGATCAATAACACGCAAGTCCTTGTAATCCTTACCTGGATCCAAGCGAACATTATCAGCAGATAGGGAGAAACGAATGGTTTTTCCATCTGTGAATTGAACATTGTTGTAATCTGTATTCTTGGTCAGATTAACATTTTCTGTCAATGGAAGAAGTTTGAACTGCCATTTAGCAGATTGGTCTCTGTCTGCACCTGACTGGGTTTTGTAAGTAATTCGTCCAGTATTTTCATAGGCATTCTTGCTATCATCATTCTGATCAATATGGGTCTTTTCTGGATCTTTAAAAGATGTATAAGTGGAAATATGAATTCCTTGACCGGATGGAAGCTCGAAATCATCTTTCATCTCCAATTTCCAGCCAACGACAGTTCCATATTTGGTCAAATCAGTGCTTCCAAATCCATCATTGTCTACCTCTGGTTGGATTTCTTTAGTTGAACCATCTTCCATGGTTAGGATGATGCGTTTCACGTATTGATTAATCAGAGGGCCATTTCCATAGATTCCAATCAACATACGACCATATTCAATTTTGGTAAACTTCAAACGAGAGTCTACTTGCTCATCATAAAAGACAATGTTTTTCTGAGCAAATGGTGTGATATTTTGGAATTTCAATAACCACTTATAGTTGGCTGCCTTGTAGTCAGTCGAATCGTAGACATTACCTTCAGCTTGTTTGGCAAAAGACCCTTTACCTTCCAAGTCACGAGAAGTAAGTCGGAAGATGAGAGAATCTTCGGCCGTTACATCCGGTTCTCCCTCACCACGTTCCGCAGGAATTCCCACGACAGACGCAGTGTTGGTCAAATCTTTAACTAAAACATCCTCTAGGGTTTGGTCTTTTTCCATGACCAAGTCTGGGAATTTCAAGTACAAGAAACTCTTGTCTTGGATCTGTTGCATCAAATCAGAATGGTAGCTTTGAAGATTGGTATTTGCATTTGCTACAAAGGTTTTTGAAACCGTACCATCCCCATTGTCGACCCAGCCTTCAGATTTTTCCGTATCTAGAACCGCTGTACGAGTTTTTCCATCTTTGTCTGTATAGGTTGGCAGTTTATCTGTGATTGTTGCAGATTCCAGCTGGCGATAGCTACCGTTGTACTGTCCACGCATCCCATCTAACAAGAAGGCAAACGGAACTGAAGTAGCTTTTTCAATATACTTTTTACCATCAGCTCCTGTTACGATACCTGGAGATGCTTCTGCATAGTCTTTAGACATGGTCGCATCATAGTTCTGATTGATAAACTTGGTCAAGGTATAATCCTTGTATTGAGGTTTCCAGGTAATACTATTTAGGGCAGTTTCAGCACCATTAACATTCAATTTCCCTGTGATATCCATCGAGTAGTTTGTAGGAGGAAATCCTAGCTTAAACTTAGCGATGAATGGTAGTGTCAACACCTCTGACTTTTGGTAATTGGTGAAATGTAGGTTGATTTGGTAATCATCCCCCACCTTGGTCACTGTTGGTTCATCATGTTGAGAACTACTAGTGAATCCTGGAAGACTAACTTCTGATAAGTATTTCCCAGGGAGGACTACATTGACCACGACATCATTGATATCTGTCGTCAGATTTTTTGGGGTAATCTGAATATAGCCAGACATGGTATCAGATGTGTTATAGGCCATACCACCCGGATGCTCTTGTTTATCTCCGTACAAGAGACTAACATCTAAGGCACCATTATTTCCGACTGCTAGTTCTTTTGCCAGGACTGATACAGCTCCTTGACTCATTTGCCCTAGCATCATTAATATGGTGAATAGGACAAAACCTTTTCTCAAGAAGGCTTTCCATAAGGAATTTTTCCTGTTCATCATTCTTCTCCTTTATATTAATTGAAACACATTGGCTCAAATTAATTTTATCACAAATAAGATATTTTATCTACAAAAAATTATACATTTTTTATATCCAGAGTACATTTTTTTGATTTTTACGTATTTTATATACATTTACTTTTAGGTGATAGATAAAAATTACTCTAAACAAGACCAAAATAAACAAAAAAATCTACCAAAATTGGTAGATTCTTTATATTATAATTTACCTGCTACTGCATCCAACAAGTCTTGAATGTTCGCTTGGTTGCTTCCTCCTGCCATGGCCATGTCTGGTTTACCACCACCACGTCCATCAACGATTGGAGCCAATTCTTTAACCAAGTTACCTGCATGCACTTCTTTTGTCTTGCTGGCTACAAGGACATTGACCTTGTCACCAATGGCTGCGACAAGAACAAGCACATCAGAGTAGTCTTTTTGTTTCCAGTTATCCGCAAAGGTACGAAGGGCACCTGCATCTGATACAGAAACTTGGCTGGCAATGTAACGGTGGCCGTTTGCTTCTTGAACATTCTTGAAGACATCGCCTGCTGCAGCTGCTGCCGCTTTTTCCTTCAATTCTGCATTTTCTTTTTGCAATTGACGGAGTTGTTCTTGAAGACCTTCCACCTTATGAGGGACTTCCTTGAGTTGAGGTGCTTTCAAGGTTGCTGCGACTGCTTTCAGAGCATCTTCTTGTTCACGATAAGCTTCAAAGGCTTCCTTACCAGTCACTGCCAAGATACGACGAGTTCCTGATCCGATCCCTTCTTCTTTGACAATCTTGAAGAGACCGATTTCAGAAGTATTGCCAACGTGAGTACCACCACAAAGCTCTACTGAGTAGTCCCCGATAGTGACTACGCGAACTTCCTTACCGTATTTCTCACCAAAGAGGGCCATGGCTCCCATTTCTTTAGCAGTATCGATATCTGTTTCAATCGTTTCGACTGCGATCGCTTCCCAAATCTTTTCATTGACTTGTTGTTCAATAGCGCGCAATTCTTCAGGAGTTACGGCTTGGAAGTGGGTAAAGTCAAAGCGTAGGAATTCCACTTCATTAAGTGATCCTGCTTGAGTGGCGTGGTGACCAAGGATATTATGAAGAGCTGCATGGAGCAAGTGAGTGGCTGTGTGGTTCTTCATGACACGGTGACGACGATTGCTATCGATAGCCAAGGTGTATTCTTGGTTCAAAGCAAGTGGTGCAAGAACTTCAACGGTATGGAGTGGTTGTCCGTTTGGTGCTTTTTGAACATCTGTCACTGTCGCTACAACATTTCCTTGAGCATCCATGATTTGACCATGGTCCGCAACTTGTCCACCCATTTCAGCGTAGAATGGAGTTTCTGCAAAGATCAGTGATGCAGTTCCTTCTGAAACAGCTTCTACTTCTGCATTATCTGCTACGATAGCAACCAACTTAGAAGACAATTGGCTAGCATTGTAGTTGAAGCTACTTTCAACTGTAATGTTTTGAAGGGTTTCATTTTGCATACCCATAGATCCACCTTTGACAGCAGATGCACGCGCACGTTCTTGTTGTTCCTTCATGGCTGCTTCGAAGCCTTCACGGTCTACAGTCATACCAGCTTCTTCTGCAATTTCTTCTGTCAATTCTACTGGGAATCCGTATGTATCATAAAGTTTAAAGACATCTTGACCAGCGATGACGCTTTGACCTTTAGCTTTCAAGTCTGCTACGATGGTTTCTGCAAAGTGTTGACCTGAGTGAAGGGTACGAGCAAATGACTCTTCCTCGCTCTTCACGATTTTTTCGATAAAGTCGCGTTTTTCAAGCACTTCTGGGTAGTAACTTTCCATGATTTTTCCAACTGTTGGAACGAGTTTATAAAGGAAAGGCTCGTTGATACCCAATTTTTGACCGTGCATAGAAGCACGGCGGAGAAGACGACGGAGTACATATCCACGACCTTCATTTCCAGGAAGGGCACCATCTCCAATCGCGAATGAAAGCGAACGGATATGGTCGGCAATGACCTTGAAGCTCATATTGTCACCATCTTGGTCGTATACCTTACCAGACAATTTCTCAACTTCACGGATGATCGGCATGAAGAGGTCTGTTTCAAAGTTCGTCTTCGCCCCTTGGATAACGGCTACCAAACGCTCTAAACCAGCACCCGTATCAATGTTCTTGTGTGGCAATTCCTTATACTCGCTACGAGGAACAGCAGGGTCAGCGTTAAATTGTGACAATACGATATTCCAGATTTCGATATAACGGTCATTTTCGATATCTTCTGCAAGCAGACGAAGACCGATGTTTTCTGGATCAAAGGCTTCTCCACGGTCGAAGAAGATTTCTGTATCAGGTCCAGAAGGTCCCGCACCGATTTCCCAGAAGTTGTCTTCGATTGGGATCAAGTGACTTGGATCTACACCAACAGCGATCCAACGGTTGTATGAATCCTTGTCGTCAGGGTAATAGGTCATGTAAAGTTTGTCTTTAGGGAAATCAAACCATTCAGGACTTGTCAAAAGCTCATAAGCCCACGTAATGGCTTCATCACGGAAGTAATCTCCAATAGAGAAGTTCCCCAACATTTCAAACATGGTATGGTGACGGGCAGTCTTCCCTACGTTTTCGATATCGTTGGTACGGATAGCTTTTTGAGCATTGGTAATCCGTGGATTTTCAGGTTTGATGGTTCCATCGAAGTATTTCTTAAGAGTGGCAACCCCTGAGTTGATCCATAAAAGCGTTGGGTCGTTTACAGGAACCAAGCTAACAGATGGTTCTACAGAGTGGCCTTTGCTTGCCCAGAAATCAAGCCACATTTGGCGGACTTGTGCACTAGATAATTGTTTCATATGTATCTCCTTTTTACTAATTTGAGTCTCTTTCTAGCATTTCTACATAGTCGATAGCGACGCAGAGGGAAATAACTAGATCTGCATTAGATTCGTCGTAGACTGTTACGGTATAGGTAGAGGTTAAATGGAATAGTTCCTTGGCAATCTCCGCAATCACTTGATCACGATCATCTAAGAGTTTAAAATTCAAATCCCAAATATTTCCTTCGATACGAAGACCAAGGTTGTCAAATTCATACTTATCTCTAAAGAAAGTCAACTTCTTTCGGATATAAAAACTATCTCCATTACTGAGTTGAATCTCAAAGTGTGGCATGAAGGTAATGATTTCTTTACTAATCTCACTAACCTGTTCACCAGAATTATCATAGATGGTAAAGGTCTTTGGAATCTTAAAAAATGAACCTTCAACCTGATAGGCGACATTGCCCAGCTCATCCTTAATATCAAAGCGTTCACCACCTAGGCGAAATTTTTGTTTGACAATAAATGTCTTCATAAGCACCTCCAAAAATAAAAGACAAATCCATATCACGAAGGGCGAAAAACCGCGGTACCACCTTCATTCAATGAACTTGTCATTCTTTGATTCTTATGCAATTGTTACAATCGAGTAGCATGATTTTCTATCTTAGATGGCTCGCAGCACCGCCAATTCTCTGAACTAAGATGGAGAGAAAATCAATTCTCAACTTTATTATTATATCGTTTTTTGATGATTGAGTCAACTGAGAAAGCTAACAAAAAACGAACCAGCACTAACTGATTCGTTTTATTTATACTCCTACTTCCGATACATCTTAAACTGTAGGAAGAGGTCGCTGTAGATTCCTGTCCATTTATGGTCAAACTTCTCATAAACTTCTAGGTGTTTCATAGTATCTGCATCTGGATAGAAGGACTTATCCTCTTTTGTCTCCTCTGGGAGCATTTCCCTAGCTGTATTGTTTGGTGTTGAGTAGCCGACATACTCAGCATTCTTGAGAGCATTTTCGGGTTTCAACATAAAGTTGATAAATGCATAAGCTGCTTCCTGGTTCTTAACTGTCTTAGGTATCACCATATTGTCAAACCAGAGGTTACTTGCTTCTGTCGGTACGACGTATTTGAGGTTAGGATTCTTTTCCAACATCTGGCTAGCTTCCCCTGAGAAAGTCACACCGATAGCAGCATTATTCTGAATCATGTAACCCTTCATCTCATCGGCTACAATAGCCTTGATATTAGGAGTCAACTCATACAGTTTATCAACCGTTTGTGACAGTTGCTCTGGATTTTTTGAGTTAAGGCTATAGCCTAGTGAATTAAGACCTAAACCAAGAACCTCACGCGCCCCATCAAAGAGCATGATCGAATCCTTGTATTCTGGTTTCCAGAGGTCATCCCAATGTTCAGGCGCTTCTTCCACCATGGTTTCATTGTAGACAATTCCCAAAGTTCCCCAGAAGTATGGGATCGAGTACTTGTTGTTGGGGTCAAAAGACTGATTTAGAAACTCTGGACCGATATTCTCAATTCCCTCAATCTTACTATAATCCAGTGGAACTAAAAGGTCTTCGTCCTTCATCTTATTAATCATGTACTCACTCGGGATAGCAATATCATAAGTTGTCCCGCCCTGCTTGATTTTCGTGTACATGGCTTCGTTAGAATCAAAGGTTTCGTACTGAACTTGGATTCCCGTTTCTTCTGTAAATTTCTCCAGAAGTTCAGGGTCGATATAGTCTCCCCAGTTGTAGATAACCAATTTTTGACTATCACGACTATTGATTTTACTATCAAGATGGTAAGAAATTCCCCACAAGATGAGGATAATCGCTAAAATTCCTGCTAAAAATGAATAGAGTCGTTTCATGCTTGCTCCTCCTTCTCACGCGAAATAAAGTAATATCCGACAACCAGAATAATACTAAAGAGAAAGACCAAGGCTGAAAGAGCATTGATTTCTAGAGAAATTCCCTTACGAGCTCGAGAGTAAATCTCGACTGAGAGGGTTGAAAATCCATTTCCTGTTACAAAGAAGGTCACGGCAAAGTCATCTAGTGAATAGGTGAAAGCCATGAAGTAGCCTGCAATGATAGATGGTGTCAGATATGGCAACATAATTTCCTTGAACATCTGGAACTGACTAGCACCTAGGTCATAGGCTGCATGGATCATATCTCCATTCATCTCTTTCAGTCGAGGTAAGACCATAAGCACTACGATTGGAATGGAGAAGGCCACGTGACTAGACAGAACAGTCAGAAAGCCAAGTGAAAACTTGAGTTGGGTAAAGAGAATCAAGAAGCTGGCACCAATCATAACGTCGGGTGCAACCATCAAAATGTTATTGAGAGATAGAAAGGCTTCTTGGTATTTTTTTCGTGATTGATAAATGTAAATGGCACCGAAAGTCCCAATGACAGTCGCAATCAAGGCTGATAGAAAGGCAAGTAAAAAGGTCTGAACCAAAATCAGCATGAGCCTTCCATCACCAAACATGGTTTCAAAGTGAGATAAACTAAAGCCTGTAAAGCTGTTCATATCATCCCCAGCATTGAAGGCATAACCAATCAAGTAGAAGATTGGCAGATAGAGGACGATAAAAACGAAGGCTAGGTAAAGATTCGATAATTTTTTCATCGTTCTCTCCTTTCCTTAGTTACCCACATAGTGACGAACATAGTCAGGATAAGAACAACACCGATAGTTGAACCCATACCGTAGTTGTCGTTGGTTAGGAAGTTCTGCTCGATGGCAGTCCCCAAGGTAATCACTCGGTTCCCTCCAATTAAACGGGTCAACATGAAAAGACTTAAACTAGGGATAAAGACAGATTGGACACCACTTCGCACTCCATTCATAGATAGAGGGAAGATGACATGCCGGAAGGTTTCCCACTTGGTCGCACCGAGGTCATAGCTGGCATTGATGAGATTGTTATCCAAATCATCCAAAACATTGAAGATGGGCAAAATCATAAATGGAAGCTCGATATAGCTTGCTACAAAGATAAATGAGAAATCTGTAAAGAGCAACTGCTGCGAACCGATTCCGATAAATTCGAGGAATTGGTTGATAGAACCGTTTTGCCCAAAAATCCCGATAAAGGCATAGGCCTTAAGGAGCAGGTTAATCCAGGTTGGCAAAATGATCAGCATAAGCCATAGTTGACGGTGTTTGAGACGAGTCAAAAAGAGGGCTGTTGGGTAGCTGATAAGTAACGTCACTAGAGTTACAATTCCTGCATAGAGCACTGAGTTAAAACTCATTTTGAGATAGGTCAAGTTTTGTGACGCAAAGTAGGATTTATAGTTTTCTAAACTGAACTGGCCTTCAATGTTGAAAAAGGATTGTCCAAATATCAAGACCAAGGGTGCCAATACAAAGAGTACAATCCAAAGCATATAGGGCACTACAAAGAGTTTAGAGGTTGTTTTCTTCATCTCTTTCCTCCTCAATAGCGTTAATCAAACCTGCTTCTTGCTCTTCGATTTCTACGTACTCTTCGATACGAGCATCGAACTCTTCTTCTGTTTCATTGAGACGCATGATGTGGATGTCTTCTGGTTCAAAGTCCAGACCGATTTCCTCACCAACGATGGCCTTACGAGTTGAGTGAATCATCCATTCATTGCCCAGTTCATCATAGGCAATAATCTCATAGTGAACCCCACGGAAAAGTTGGGTATCAACCTTCACTTGAAGTTTTCCTTCTTCTGGAAGTGTAATGCGCAAGTCTTCTGGACGAATCACGACTTCGACCGGTTCATTTGGCTTCATCCCACCGTCGACCGCTTCAAATCGTTTACCGTTGAATTCGACCAAGTAGTCCTCAATCATGGTTCCTGGCAAGATGTTTGATTCACCGATAAAAGTGGCAACAAAGTGGTTGATTGGCTCATCGTAGATGTCCACTGGTGTACCTGACTGAACAATTTCACCATCATTCATGACAAAAATCCAGTCACTCATAGCCAGGGCTTCTTCCTGATCGTGGGTAACAAAAACAAAGGTAATACCCAATCGTTGTTGCAATTCACGCAATTCGTACTGCATGTCGGTTCGCAACTTCAGGTCAAGAGCTGACAAAGGCTCATCCAAGAGGACCACACGTGGTTGGTTGATAATCGCACGCGCAATTGCTACACGCTGACGTTGTCCTCCAGAAAGCTTACGAATAGAACGTTTTTCAAAACCTTCCAACTGTACCATCTTAAGTACTTCTACTACACGTCGTTCGATTTCTTTCTTATCGACCTTACGCAAACGCAATGGAAAGGCAACATTTTCAAAAACATTCATATGTGGGAACAAGGCATAAGACTGAAAGACCGTATGAACATCACGCTTATTGGTCGGGATATCATTGATTCGCACACCATCCAACAAAATATCACCAGTCGTTGCATCCAGCAAACCTGCGATGATATTAAGAATAGTTGATTTCCCTGAACCAGACGCTCCTAGCAATGTGTAAAATTTTCCTTCTTCCAACTCAAAGTTAATATCCTTGAGAACCTTGGTGTCGCTATCTTCAAAAACTTTAGAAACGTTTCTGAATTCGATAATTGGTTTTTTCAATTCCTCTAAATTCCTTTTTCTTCGTAAATTAACAGATTGGGACCTTTTTAAATGCTAGAAACAAGCTTAGGACATGAAATGGCCTAAATCTCATCTAGCGATAAAATCCCAATCTTTGAATGATGTGCAAAAATAATGTTATTCGTGTTCTCCCAGGATACGAACTTCTCGCTCGAGGGTAACGCCTGAATGTTCTTTAACTTTTTCAATGACAGACTCAATTAAGTCTTCATAATCTCTAGCAGTTCCATCAGCTACATTTATCATAAAGCCTGCATGCTTTTCTGAGACTTCTACACCACCGATACGGTAGCCCTTCAAACCAGCTTCTGAAATCAATTGCCCTGCAAAATGCCCAACCGGACGTTTAAAGACAGAACCACAAGAAGGATATTCCAATGGTTGTTTGAGTTCACGAAGGTGGGTCAAGCGTTCCATTTCTTGTTTGATAGTCTCATAATTTCCTGGAGATAGTGCGAATTTAGCTGATAAGACGACTGCTCCAGATTCTTGAATGGCTGAATGACGATAACCAAAGGCTAAGTCTTTGGCAGATAAAGTCTCGATTTCACCATCTTTTGTTAAAACCTGACACGATTGCAAGATATGAGCAATCTCACCACCATAGGCACCAGCGTTCATAAAGACAGCACCACCGACGCTTCCTGGAATTCCACAAGCAAACTCAAAACCCGTCAAACTATGACGCAGAGCTATACGAGTGGTTTCAATCAAGTTAGCTCCAGCTTCTGCCCCAATCGTATAACCATCAACTGTGACATTATTCAATTTGTCACACATGATGACAAAACCACGAACGCCACCTTCACGAACGATAATATTACTTGCATTTCCAAGAACCATCCATGGGATATTTTCTTGATTGGCAAATTTAACGACACGAGCCATCTCGTAGCGATTACGAGGAAAAACTAAGTAATCTGCCTTCCCTCCAACTTTTGTATAGGTATAAGTTTTCAATGGCTCATCGAATCGAATGTCAATTCCTTCTAAGGTTTCTTTTAATTTATCTAATACAGTCATTTTTCTTATCCTTTTATAAAATTCATTCCATTATACCATTTTTAGCGATTTTTTTCGATGATTTGAAAAGCTTTTTTATTCATACAAGCAAAAAAGAGGCTAGGCCTCTTTTAGTTTATTGTTTTTTATAAAAAATTGACTTTGTAAAGTATACAAATAAGATAACTTCCACGGCGAGTAATCCTTCCACTATTAGTGGATTTGAAATCCAACCAACCTGTGAAAGACTCGGAGCCAAATCAAATAGGGCATGTAGACCATAAGCAACTACTAGGTAAATCCAATTCTTTTGACGAACTGCTTGATAGACCCAGATAGAAAGACCGATTTGCATCACCAGAGCAAGTATACGTTCAACACCTAGTAAATAAACCTGCCATACCGATAGAGACTGAACCGCTTCAAGTGTAGTTTTGGGAAGGAGATTCGCTACATCGGGATTTGAAGACTCTAATAATGAAAGGAGGATCAAAAGACTAATCAAACTTCCCATTCCTAAATAGAGCAACTCCAAACCTCCATGCCCCAACCCATAAGCTAAGGCATCTGAATCTTCTAAGTTTCTCTTCTTCTCTAACCATTTAAAGAAGACAAGGCGAGCCGTTTCTTCAAAGATAGCTGCCATAGCAATTCCATAAAGGACATATAAAAAAGGATGCTCCTGCATGAGCGAAATGGTTCCATCTTTTTGTGGATGAAGCACCAAAAGGTGAACGATTTTCTCCAAGACTTGAGAAGAAACAAAGAATGCCACTGCCCCAAGACCTAGTACCGAAAGGTTAATCTTGTATTTCTTTTTTGCATACCAAACGGCTGCTATAAGAAATACAACTAAAGCTATCATAGTAATTATTACATGAATTTTCATACCTTGCACCTCTTACTCTGCTTGTTCGATATCTTTTTTCATCTCATCTACATTAAACTTAGCAAAGAGATATTTACGATCCTGAACAGGGAAACGTTGATCCAGCTGGTCAACAGCACCTACCTCTACAATACCTTCCTTGATAACAAAGTCCATAACATGGCCACCAAAAGTTAAATCGTCTGAGATAAAGTGCAAATGGTAACCAGCAACACTAACTCCATGAAAAATCTCTGGCGTCCAGAAACCAACAATTGTTCCTGAAATATTGTCACAGCTATATTCAGGCTGATGAGTCGCAACCTCAGCAAACTTCGTTTCAGTTGTCGATTTTGGAATCATGCGAACATGCATATGTTTAAAATCACCGTGAATCTTAATCGAACGAAATAGATTTTCCCCATCATAGTAGGACTCAATACGTTTTTCAAGTTCCAGATCAGTCATTTCAAAACGCTGACGAAAAATAACTTCTGCCTGGTGGGGTACAACTGCCGCATAAGGAATCAGAGCATCTGGCGACACTTCAACGATTTCAGGTTTATCACCTGACCCCTTAGCTTGATAAGCCTTTCCATCTAAGACAATCAATTCCCCGTCAATGGAATCTAGGGTTCCTAGTCCTAAATCTCCATGTTCAAGCAATTCACCAACGGTCATAGTTCCACCGTAAAGTCCAGCCATTAAGGCTCCCAAAGTATTGTATTGGAATAATTTAACTGGTTCTTGCACCTTTATCATCTCACTCTTCTTTGAAAATTTTACTTACTAAGTATATCACATTTCTGATTAGAATTGAATGCTAGACTGCTTTTTAATACTCAATGAAAATCAAAGAGCAAACTAGGAAACTAGCCGCAGGTTGCTCAAAGCACTGCTTTGAGATTGTGGATGGAACTGACGTAGTCAGCTCAAAACACTGTTTTGAGGTTGTAGATGGAACTGACGTTGTCAGTATCCTACACATACGGCAAGGCGACGTTGACGCGGTTTGAATTTAATTTTCGAAAAGTATAACATTGCCAAACGTTTAAAAAAAAGGTACAATGTAACAAAATCAAGAGAGGTCTGGGATGAAGCAAGAAAGCAAGTACGAACAAGTCGTGCACTATCTAAAAAATGAGATAGAATCAGGTAGATTTGCGACAGGAAGTCGCCTGCCATCTATTCGAAGACTCAGTCAAGATTTCCACTGTAGTAAAGACACCATTCAGCGTGCACTCATGGAACTTCGATACGAAAATTACATCTACTCCAAACCTCAGAGTGGTTATTATGTTTTAGAGCAACAAACCAGTCACGAAGACCTAATTATCTCCGTTAACGATGAACATGTGGCTGCCTATGATGATTTTCGGCTTTGCGTCAATGAAAGCTTGATTGGACGAGAAAATTATCTCTACAACTACTATGAAAACCAAGAGGGACTAGAAGAATTAAGAAAATCTGTTCAGACATTACTTTTTGATCAAGCGATTTATAGTAAAGCAGACCAGTTAGTCATGACATCAGGAACCCAGCAAGCACTGTTTATTCTTTCTCAGATTGATTTTCCAGGTCAAGCTCAGGAAATACTGGTTGAACAACCGACCTATCATCGGATGAATCAACTACTACTAGCTCAAAACATTCCCTATCAAACCATTAAACGTCGGGTGGACGGTATTGATTTAAACGAACTTGAGAAACAGTTTAAGAGTGGAAAGATTAAGTTTTTCTATACTATTCCCCGTTTCCACTATCCTCTCGGACATTCTTATTCTGAAGAGGAAAAACTTGCTATCCTTGATTTGGCAGCAAAATACCAGATCTATATCGTTGAAGATGACTATCTAGGTGACTTGGATCCTAAAATGGGACAAACCTTTCATTATCTGGACCAGCATGATTTGGTCATTTATATCAAATCTTTTTCTACGAGTCTATTTCCTGCCCTTCGGATAACTGCACTTCTTCTTCCAAATGCTATAAAGGAAGCTTTTGTAACTTATAAAAATATTCTGGACTATGATAACAACCTTATCATGCAAAAGGCCTTGTCTCTCTATATTGATAGTCAGCTTTTTGAAAAAAACAGACTAGCAAGATTGGCACTTCAGGAAAAAAGTCAGGAGCACATCCAACAACTTTTAAATAACTATCCCATTTCCTTGCCAATCTATCCTCTCCACGATGGAGTCTTACTTGATCTTAGAGACTATCCTAAGATTGCAAGTCTCAAACATAGTCCTTTAAATCTCGACTTTTTCGAATCATCCTACATAGGGACTTGTCCCTATCACTTTGCAAAAGTTCCCTTTGAAAATATTGAAGCAACACTAAAATACTTAAAAACAGAGCTGGACTGAGTCCAACTCTGTTATTTTTTATTGTTCTACTTCTGTTAGCTTCGCAGCTTTTTCAAGATAAGTTTGGTAAGTTCCATCATCTTTCAGTTTTTGAATTACCTTATCAACTACTTCTTTCAAATCTGAATTGCCTTTTTTGATAGCTACAGCATTTGCTTCGCCTTCTTTCATGGTCAAGCTTACTGTAGCAACTGCCAAATCAGAGTTTTTACCAGCATAGCTTAGAGCAACTGGTTCATCCATATGAACAGCATCAACCTTGCCTGATTGAAGCTCATTGACTGCCTCACCCATGTTAGTCAAAGATGTTAACTGAGCTTTAGGAAGTTGTTCTTTGACCATAGATTCAGGAACAGTTCCTTTTTGAGCCGCAATATTAGCACTTGCAAGAGAATCTAAATCCTTGTATTTTTCAAGGTCAGATTTTCTGATAAGGAAGCTAATTTTGTTCTCATAGTAAGGAATTGAGAAATCAAAGACTTCTTTTCTTTCTTCAGTTGCACTGATTCCAGCAATTGCCAAATCTGCTTTACCTGTTTGAAGACTAGTCAAGACATTATCAAAACTCATGCTTGAAACTTCCAATTTTACTCCAAGTTCATCAGCGATTGCTTGTGCCATGTCAATATCAGCACCTACAACTTGGTTCTTACCATCCACAAGTGCTTGGAACTCAAATGGAGCATAGTCTGGACTAGTTGCGACCACCAATTTTCCTTTTTGTTTGATAGCCTCTACTGCAGACTGTGAGCTTGAGCTAGACGATTGACAAGCTACTAAAAAGAAACTTGCAAGAAAACTACATAAAACAAATATCCATTTTTTAAATTTCATAAATAAACAACCTCTCTATTAATTTTGTATAATTATAACTCTATAAACTTTAATTGTCAAGTATAAATTTAATATTTATTTATTTTTTTCATATTCTATAACAAAAAAGGAGCTTTTATTCAATTTTCAGCTCCTTTTTCTGTATATTTAATCAATTTTACAATTCGACAATCTTACCTGTTTCAAAGTAAACAACCCATTCACAGATATTTTTTGCATAGTCACCGATGCGCTCCAAGTATGAAATCACTTGGAAGTAATCGCGACCTGTGACAATAGCATCTGGATTCTTTCTAATTTCTTCAGTTGCCAAATCACGAATATTTTCGAAGTAATGGTTGATTTTTTCATCCATAGTTGCAACTTCGTAGGCCTTGTCGACTGATCCGTTAAGGTAAAGTTCGAGAGTTGTTTCCACGAAGGCTTTCACATCACGTCCCATGTTTTTGATTTGCTCTTCGACAGCTGGAATACGTTGTTCACCCTTCATACGAATAGTTGCTTCTGCAATAGATACCGCATGGTCTCCCATACGTTCCAAGTCAGACACAGCTTTTAGGACTGTCAACACTGTACGCAAGTCTTGTGAAACAGGCTGCTGAAGTGCAATAATTTCAAATGATTTCTTTTCAAGTTTTACTTCATATTCGTTTACTTCTGCGTCTTCCTCGATGACTTCTTTTGCCAGGTCACGGTCGTGTGTCACAAAAGCGCGCACTGTGCGATTAATTTGGGAAAGAACTTCTTGTCCCATAGCATAGAATTGGTTGTGCAATTTCTCTAAATCTTTTTCAAATTGAGATCGTAACATCTTTTCTCTCCTTATCCAAATTTACCTGAAATGTAGTCCTCAGTTTCTTTATGTTGAGGGTAGAGGAACATTTCCTTGGTATCGTTAAATTCAATCAAATCTCCATTGAGGAAAAAGCCTGTTTTATCAGAGATTCGAGATGCTTGCTGCATGGAACGAGTGACCAAAAGCATGGTGTACTTGTCTTTTAGACCATACAAGGTTTCCTCAATCTTACCCGCAGAAATAGGGTCCAAGGCTGAAGTTGGTTCATCCAAAAGGATAATTTTAGGACTAGTCGCCAAGACACGGGCTACACAAACACGTTGTTGTTGTCCACCTGATAGACCAATAGCTGAATCATGCAAGCGATCCTTGACCTCATCCCAGATTGAAGCACGCTGTAAAGCTTTCTCCACAGCTTCGTCCAAGACTTGCTTGTCTTTCTCTCCATTAATTCTTAGTCCATAAACAACATTTTCGTAGATAGACATTGGGAATGGATTGGGTTGTTGGAAAACCATTCCGATTTCCTTACGCAATTCAACTGTATCGGTACGAGGGCTATAGATATTGTGACCATTATAGACCACTGATCCAGTTGTCGTCACTTCAGGATTAAGATCACCCATTCGATTAATAGCCTTTAGAAGTGTTGACTTCCCAGATCCAGACGGACCGATAAGGGCTGTAATTTCCTTGGGTTGAAATGATAAGGAAACACTATTCAAGGCCTTCTTTTTATTGTAATAAACAGACAGGTCTGAAACCTGCAAAATCGGTTCTGTCATACTGTTTCCTTTCTAACCAAAGTGTCCAGTTACATAGTCGTTAGTTGACTGTAGCTTAGCATTTTGGAAAATATTAGCAGTTTTATCATACTCAATCAAATCACCCAAGTAGAAGAAACCTGTATAGTCACTTGCACGCGCAGCTTGTTGCATACTGTGGGTCACGATAATGATGGTAAAGTCCTTCTTCAATTCCAACATGGTTTCCTCAAGCTGAGCTGTCGCAATCGGATCTAAGGCTGACGCCGGCTCATCCATCAAGAGAATGTCTGGTTTTACAGAGATAGCACGCGCGATACAGAGACGTTGCTGCTGACCACCTGAAAGCGTCAAGGCTGACTTATGAAGGTCATCTTTGACCTGATCCCAAAGGGCAGCCTGGCGAAGAGAGGTTTCTACAATTTCATCAAGAACTTTCTTGTCCTTAACTCCTGCACGTTCATGTGCAAAGGTGATGTTGCGGTAAATTGATTTAGCAAATGGATTTGGACGTTGGAAAACCATTCCGATATGTTTACGCATTTCATATACATTGATTTCAGGACGGTTAACGTCAATACCTCGATAGAGAATCTGTCCTGTCACCTTTGCAATATCAATAGTATCATTCATACGGTTGAGACTGCGAAGATAGGTTGATTTCCCTGATCCAGACGGACCAATCAAGGCTGTGATTTTATTTTTTTCGAATTGCATATCGACGCCCTTAATGGATTCGTTTTTACCGTAGTAAACATGTAAATCCTTAGTAGAGAGGGCCACTTTTTCTTCTGGAAAGGTAATGATATGCTTTTCATCCCAATTATATTTTGACATGGCTTCTCCTTTAGGCAGCGGTTAATTTCTTATGTAGGTAGCTTCCGAGTTTGCGAGCTCCAAAGTTAAAGATTAAGATAAAGATTAGGAGCACCGCAGCAGAACCTGCTGAAACAAGAGTTCCATCAGGAATAGTTCCTTCACTGTTGACTTTCCAGATATGGACGGCCAAGGTTTCTGCTTGACGGAAGATTGAGATTGGACTGGTTACGCTGAGGACATTCCAGTTTGACCAATCAAGAGCTGGCGCAGATTGTCCTGCTGTGTAGATAAGAGCTGCAGCTTCACCAAAGATACGACCTGATGCAAGTACTACCCCAGTAACAATACCAGGTAAAGCTTCAGGAATGACAACATGAAGAACTGTTTCCCAACGAGAAAGTCCAAGTGCTAAACCAGCTTCACGTTGTGTATGGTGAACGTGTTTCAAACTGTCTTCAACATTACGAGTCATCTGTGGAAGGTTAAAGACGGTTAAAGCCAAGGCACCAGAAATAATTGAAAATCCATATTCAAACTGAACTACAAAGATGAGGTAACCAAAGAGACCTACAACGACTGATGGTAATGAAGACAAAATCTCAATACAGGTACGAACGAAATTGGTAACACGGCCTTTTTTAGCATACTCAGCCAAGTAAATTCCAGCCCCCATGGATAATGGTACAGAAATGAATAAGGTGATGACCAAAAGGAAGAAGGAATTATAGAGCTGAATCCCAATACCACCACCTGCTTGATAAGAGGATGATTTCCCTGTCAAGAATGACCATGAAACATGAGGCAATCCTCGAACCAAGATATAAAGAATCAAGGAAGCTAGGATGGTCACAATGATTCCTGCGATGGTATAGAGGACAGCTGTTGCAAGTTTATCTAATTTCTTAGCGTGCATAGTTTTTCTTTCCTCTTTCTTTCGTAATCAATTTAATCACACTGTTAAAGGCCAAACTCATCAAGAGCAATACTAAGGCTAGTGACCAAAGAACATTATTATCAACAGTTCCCATAACAGTATTTCCGATTCCCATGGTCAAAACAGATGTTAAAGTCGCAGCAGGTGTTGTCAATGAAGTTGGGACAACGGCTGAGTTTCCGACAACCATCTGAATAGCTAGTGCTTCACCGAAAGCACGCGCCATACCAAAGACTACTGCTGTAAAAATACCTGAACGAGCAGCCTTCAAGGTCACACGCCAAATGGTTTGCCAACGAGTCGCTCCCATGGCTAAACTTGCTTCACGGTAGTGACGAGGCACTGCACGTAAGCTATCAGTTGTCATAAAGGTTACAGTCGGCAAGATCATAACAAAGAGAACGAAAATCCCCGATAAAATACCAAAACCTGTTCCACCAAAGACACTACGTACAAAAGGTACGACGACCTGCAAACCGATAAATCCGTAAACTACCGAAGGAATCCCAACTAGAAGTTCGATAGCTGGTTGCAAAATCTTAGCTCCTTTTGGTGATACTTCTGTCATAAAGACTGCTGCCCCAATGGCAAATGGTGTTGCGATAAGAGCAGATAGGATGGTAACAATAAAGGAACCTAAAATCATTGGAAGGGCACCAAATTGCTTACCTGATGGATTCCAAGTTGCACCAAAGAGAAAATCAAAGATATTCACACCATTGACAAAGAAGGTCGACAAACCTTTTTGGGCTACAAAGATTAAAATCATAGCCACAATGATAACAATCAAAGATAGGCAGGCAAAAGTCAGACTTTTCCCAAATTTCTCAAGACGAGAGTTTTTTGAAGGAGAGAGCAATTTTTTTGATAATTCTTCTTGATTCATTATTGACTCCCTTCTATCACTGTCACAGTACCTGCAGCATCTTTTTCGACTTTCATTTCTTTAACAGAAATATAGCCCATTCCTTTAACGATTCCGTTCTGAACTTCGTCTGAAAGGACAAAGTTTAAGAATTCGGCAACCAATTCATTTGGTTCACCAAGTGTATACATGTGTTCATAAGACCATAACGGCCAATTATTCGTAGTTACATTCTCAGAAATTGGTTCATAGCCGTTAAGTTTGATGGTTCCAACCGTATCATCAACATATGCAAATGCTAGGTAGGAAATAGCTCCAGGGGTTTGGGAAACGATTGATTTAACCATACCATTTGAATCTTGCTCCTGACTCTGAATCGCTGATTGACCATTCATAATCACACTATCAAAGGTCGCACGAGAACCTGAACTCGCAGCACGGTTGATAATAGAAATAGCCAAATCTTTCCCACCAACTTCTTTCCAGTTAGTAATTTCTCCTGTAAAGATTTGACGGAGCTGGTCTGTCGTTAGATTATCGACATCCACCTCTTTATTAATAATAACAGCAATTCCAGCAACGGCTACCTTATGGTCTACCAAGGCAGAGGCATCAATACCGTCTTTTTCCTCAGCAAATACATCAGAGTTCCCAACATCTACTGCTCCTGATTGAACCTGAGACAGACCTGTACCAGATCCACCACCTTGAACATTGACTGTTTTACCGATGTGAGCTGACGAAAATTCATCAGCAGCTGCCTCAACTAAAGGTTGAAGGGCAGTTGACCCGACAGCCGTCATAGACTCCCCACGGTCAATCCAACTTGCACACCCTGCTAGCGAACCAGCAAGTAAAAGAGTTGCAAGAGAGATGGTGAGTTTTTTAA
>CAUUTJ010000020.1:0-24795 GCA_963548045.1 uncultured Streptococcus sp. | reverse complement strand
AATAGAGCAAAAATCTTTTTCACTTTTTCTAAGAAGCATCGTTCGGGATAGGTTAGTTTTTATTCAAAACAATAAAATGCAAGTTAAAATACTTTTGAGTCGATCACTTATTGATAAAACTATTTCTGAAGAACTAGGAAATATTATTGTTCATTCTATCATTAATCCAATTACACCAGTTTTGAATCAGTTTAAAAAAAATGGTGTTATTCGAGATTGGTCAAATGAAAGGATTGTTCGCTATATTTTAGCTTTAAGTCTTTCTTATATTTTTCCTATGATTATTAATGACAATGAAGATATAAATATTGATAAAGTAACAAGTGAAATTGTTGAATGTCTTTCATTTGCCTTAGTTATAGAAAAATAACTATTAATTTTAAGCTCACTAAATCGTTTAGTGAGCTCTTTTTAAAACCAATATAAAAATCCCCAATCGAAGTGATTGAGGATCTTTGTGTTGATTTATCTTACACGATACCTTGCGCAATCATAGCGTTTGCTACATTTTCAAAGGCTGCAATATTCGCACCTGCAAGGTAGTCAGTTCCAAGACCGTAAGTTTCTGCAGTTGTTTTAGCAGTGTTGAAGATGTTAGTCATAATATCTTTCAAACGACCGTCAACTTCTTCACGTGTCCATGAAAGGCGAAGGCTGTTTTGGCTCATTTCAAGAGCTGATACAGCTACACCACCAGCATTGGCAGCTTTAGCAGGTCCGTAAAGGATTCCATTTTCCTTGTAGACTTTGATAGCTTCAAGGTCACTTGGCATGTTAGCTCCTTCAGATACACAGATAACTCCTTGAGCAACCAAGCGTTTTGCAGCTTCACCGTTGATTTCGTTTTGAGTCGCACATGGAAGAGCGATATCGTAGTTTCCAGTGTAAGTCCATACAGAACCTTCGTAGTATGTAGCAGTTGGTTTTTCTGCAGCGTACTCAGTCAAACGAGCACGACGTTTTTCTTTGACGTCTGTAAGAAGGTCGAAGTCAATACCGTTTTCGTCGATCACGTAACCGTTTGAGTCAGATACAGAGATAACAGTTGCACCAAGTTCAGTTGCTTTTTGAAGAGCGTATTGAGCTACGTTACCAGAACCTGAAATCACAACTTTCTTACCAGCAAAGCTGTTACCGTTAGCTTTAAGCATTTCTTCAGTGTAGTAAACCAAACCGTAACCAGTTGCTTCTGGACGAATCAAGCTACCACCAAATCCAAGAGGTTTACCAGTCAAGACACCAGCATCAAATTGGTTGAGGCGTTTGTATTGACCGTAAAGGTAACCAATTTCACGTCCACCTACACCGATATCACCAGCAGGTACGTCAAGAGATGGTCCGATGTATTTTTGCAATTCAGTCATGAAGCTTTGGCAGAAACGCATCACTTCAGCATCAGTTTTACCTTTAGGATCAAAGTCTGATCCACCTTTACCTCCACCGATTGGAAGTCCAGTCAAAACGTTTTTAAAGATTTGTTCGAATCCGAGGAATTTCAAGATCCCTTGGTTAACAGTTGGGTGGAAACGAAGTCCGCCTTTGTATGGTCCAACAGCTGAGTTGAATTGAACACGGTAACCACGGTTAACTTGAACTTTTCCATCACGGTCAACCCAAGGAACACGGAAAGAAATTACGCGCTCAGGCTCAGTGATACGTGCCAAGATGTTTTCTTCAATATACTCAGGGTGTTTTTCAAAGACAGGTTCCAAAGTGCTGAAGAATTCTTCAACCGCCTGGAGAAATTCAGCCTCATGCCCGTTACGAGCTTTTACAGTTTCAAACACGCTTTGGATATATTCTTTAGCAGATGTCATATCGTTCTCCTTTTTGTTGTCATATTTTATTACATGAGACATTATAGCAGAAAAATTTTTCACTGTAAAGGAAAAAACACAAATTTTCTAAAAATTCTTTCAATTTAGCAACAGCTCTATTTTTCAGCTAAAAAAGCCAACATTATTATGAGGTCAGTTTTATTAAAAAGGTCCTATCAAAGTATGATATAATAGTAGAGATATTAAGGAATCTGGAGGAATAGAATCATGGTATCAACTAAAACACAGATTGCTGGTTTTGAATTTGATAATTGCTTGATGAATGCGGCAGGAGTTGCTTGTATGACCATTGAGGAATTGGAAGGTGTTAAAAACTCAGCAGCAGGAACCTTTGTCACTAAAACAGCAACCTTGGAATTTCGTCAGGGGAATCCTGAACCACGTTATCAAGATGTTCCACTAGGTTCTATTAACTCGATGGGGCTGCCAAATAATGGTTTAGACTATTACTTAAACTATCTATTGGAATTGCAAGACAAGGAACCAAATCGAACTTTCTTTCTGTCTTTAGTCGGAATGTCTCCAGAGGAGACTCATACTATCTTGAAAAAGGTTCAAGAGAGTGATTTTCGTGGACTAACTGAGCTCAATCTCTCGTGTCCCAATGTTCCAGGTAAGCCACAGATTGCCTATGACTTTGAAACTACAGATTGTATCTTATCAGAAGTCTTTGACTATTTTACAAAACCTCTAGGAATTAAGCTTCCACCTTATTTTGATATTGTACATTTTGACCAGGCTGCAGAAATTTTCAACAAATATCCACTTAAGTTTGTGAATTGTGTCAACTCTATCGGAAATGGTCTTTATATTCAAGATGAGTCGGTCGTGATTCGTCCTAAGAATGGCTTTGGTGGAATTGGTGGTGAATACATCAAACCTACTGCCCTTGCTAATGTCCATGCCTTTTATCAACGCTTAAATCCAGAAATTCAAATCATTGGAACTGGTGGAATATTAACAGGGCGTGATGCTTTTGAACATATCTTATGTGGTGCTAGCATGGTGCAGGTAGGAACTACTCTTCATAAAGAAGGAGTAGGAGCGTTCGAACGCATTACCAAGGAACTCAAAGAAATTATGGCGGAAAAAGGGTATGAAAACCTTGATGATTTCCGTGGTAAATTGAATTATATTGATTAAACAGAAGCTATACTATAAAGAAAGGAGAATAGATGCTAGCCATAGAAGAAAGTCGAAAACTGTCCTTAGCTAACCTTCCGAGTTTGACCCTGTTTACAGGGGTCGACCAAGGCCAGTATGACGTCATGAAAACACAGGTTCTAAAACAAATCGGCTACGATCCTGCAGATTTGAACTTTGCTTATTTTGACATGAAAGAAGTAGACTACAAAAGCTTGGAACTAGAGCTAGTTAGTCTTCCTTTCTTTGCGGATGAAAAGATTGTTATTTTAGATCATTTTCTCGATATAGCGACAGCTAAAAAACGCTATCTATCTGATGATGAACTTAAGTCTTTTGAAGCCTATCTGGAAAATCCTTTACCTTCTAGTAAACTAGTCATTTTTGCTGAAGGGAAGTTGGATAGTAAGAGACGCTTGGTTAAATTGCTCAAGCGGGATGCGACAGTTTTTGAAGCCATCGAGCCAAAAGAGCAAGAAATACGAGCTTATTTTCAAAAGTGGGCTCAAGAATTAGGACTTACCTTTGCTGGAAAGTCCTTTGAACAGTTGCTTATCAAATCAGGTTTTCAATTTAGTGAAATTCAGAAAAATCTACTCTTCTTACAGACCTACAAGGATAATGGTGACATTACAGAAGAAGACATTGTTGAGGCCATACCAAAGACTTTGCAGGATAATATCTTTGATTTAACCCAATTGATTTTAGGGAAGAAGATTGATCAGGCGCGAGATTTAGTGAAAGATTTGACCTTGCAGGGAGAAGATGAGATTAAACTGATTGCCATTATGCTGGGACAGTTCAGACTCTATACACAGGTAAAAATATTGCAAGAGTCTGGTCAGACAGAGACTCAGATGGTCAGCAGTTTAGGTCACTATCTTGGTCGCAATCCTAATCCTTACCAAATCAAATTTGCCCTTCGTGACACGCGAGGATTGTCCTTGAATTTCTTACAGGATTCTATTCGTTATCTCATCCAGGCAGATTATCAAATTAAGACTGGTGTTTACGAAAAAGGCTACCTATTTGAGAAGGCTTTATTGCAGATTGCTAGCCAGTCGAATTGAGCAAAAAACTTGAAAAAACAGGATGATTGCGTTATCATTTTTATATAGAAAGAAAAAGAGGTATTACAGATGGCTATTATCTTACCAGATCTTCCATACGCTTACGATGCATTGGAACCATACATTGATGCTGAAACAATGCACTTGCACCATGACAAACATCACCAAACATATGTCAACAACGCAAATGCAGCTCTTGAAAAACACCCTGAAATTGGTGAAGACCTTGAAGCATTGCTTGCTGATGTAGAATCTATCCCAGCTGATATCCGTCAAGCGCTTATCAACAACGGTGGTGGACACTTGAACCACGCTCTTTTCTGGGAATTGATGACTCCTGAAAAAACAGCTCCTTCAGCAGAACTTGCAGCAGCAATCGATGAAACTTTTGGTTCATTCGAAGAATTCCAAGCAGCCTTCACTGCAGCAGCAACAACTCGTTTTGGTTCTGGATGGGCATGGTTGGTTGTTAACAAAGAAGGTAAACTTGAAGTGACTTCAACAGCAAACCAAGACACTCCAATCTCAGAAGGTAAAAAACCAATCTTGGGCTTGGACGTTTGGGAACATGCATACTACGTGAAATACCGCAACGTTCGTCCTGATTACATCAAAGCTTTCTTCTCAGTGATCAACTGGAACAAAGTAGATGAACTTTATGCAGCAGCTAAATAATATGAACACTAACACCTTTGGTTAGAATTTTATCTAACTTGAAAGGTGTTTTTTGTTTGCTTGGATTAGAAGTGTCTGTCTCATGATTTTCCTTTGTTGGATAGGCTTGATTTATGGTATAATGATAAGATAGAAATCGAAGGAGAAATCATGAATATTCAACAATTACGTTATGTTGTTGCTATTGCAAATAGTGGTACTTTTCGTGAAGCGGCTGAGAAAATGTACGTTAGCCAACCCAGTCTATCTATTTCTGTAAGAGACCTGGAGAAAGAGCTAGGGTTCAAGATTTTTCGTAGAACAAGTTCTGGTACTTTTCTCACTCGCCGTGGAATGGAATTTTATGAAAAGGCACAAGAGTTAGTTAAGGGATTTGATGTTTTCCAAAATCAGTATGCCAATCCTGAAGAGGAAAAGGATGAGTTTTCAATAGCCAGCCAGCACTATGATTTCTTGCCACCAACCATTACAGCATTTTCACAACAATATCCTGAATATAAAAATTTCCGTATTTTTGAATCTACAACTGTTCAGATTTTGGATGAAGTAGCCCAAGGGCATAGTGAGATTGGGATTATTTACCTCAATAATCAAAACCAAAAGGGAATTATGCAACGGGTTGAAAAGTTAGGACTTGAAGTAATTGAATTGATTCCTTTCCAAACACATATTTATCTACGTGAAGGACATCCCTTAGCCAAGAAAAAAGAGTTGGTCATGGAAGATCTAGTTGATTTGCCAACAGTTCGATTTACACAAGAGAAGGATGAATATCTCTATTACTCAGAAAACTTTGTGGATACAAGTGCCAGCTCTCAGATGTTTAACGTAACAGACCGAGCTACTTTAAATGGAATTCTTGAAAGAACAAATGCTTATGCGACTGGTTCTGGATTCTTAGATAGCGACAGTGTGAACGGAATCACCGTTATTCCATTAAATGATAATCTCAATAATCGCATGGTTTATGTGAAACGTGAGGAAGTAGACTTGAGCCAAGCAGGGACTTTATTTGTAGAGGTTATGCAAGAGTATTTTGATCAGAAGAGGAAAGCATGAAAAAAAGAGGAATAGTATCAGGGATTATAGCAGCCTTGATTGTCTTAGATCAATTGGTAAAGTCTTATGTCGTTCAAAATATTGCTCTTGGTGAAATCAAGTCATGGATACCAAATCTAGTTAGTTTAACCTATCTGCAAAATAGAGGAGCAGCCTTTTCTATGCTTCAAGATCAACAGTGGTTTTTTGCAGTGATAACTCTAGTAGTCATGGTTGGCGCTATCTGGTATCTTCATAAGCACATTGAGGATTCCTTCTGGACAGTCTTTGGATTGGTTTTGATTATTGCAGGTGGTCTGGGAAACTTTATCGATCGCATCAGTCAAGGATTCGTTGTGGATATGTTTCACTTAGACTTTATCAATTTCGCGATTTTCAATGTGGCTGATAGTTATCTGACAGTAGGAGTAGTTGTGTTATTGATTGCAATGCTAAAAGAGGAAATGAATGGAAATTAAAATTGAAACCGGTGGAGTACGCTTAGATAAGGCTTTGTCCGATTTGACAGAATTGTCTCGTAGTCTCGCCAATGAACAAATCAAGTCTGGTCAGGTCTTGGTTAATGGTCAGTTAAAAAAAGCTAAGTACTCGGTTCAAGAAGGGGATGTTATCACTTATCAAGTTCCAGAACCAGAAGTTTTAGAGTATGTAGCTGAAGATATTCCTTTAGAAATCATTTATCAAGATGAGGATGTAGCAGTAGTTAACAAACCTCAAGGGATGGTTGTTCATCCAAGTGCTGGTCATACCAGTGGTACCTTGGTTAATGCCCTCATGTACCATATCAAGGACCTATCAGGCATCAATGGTGTATTGCGTCCAGGGATTGTCCATCGTATTGATAAGGATACGTCAGGCCTCTTGATGATTGCTAAAAATGATGAAGCGCATGTGGCACTGGCTCAAGAGTTGAAGAATAAGAAGTCTCTTCGAAAGTATTGGGCTATTGTTCACGGTAATCTTCCAAATGATCGTGGAGTCATCGAGGCACCAATCGGGCGTAGCGAAAAAGACCGTAAGAAACAAGCTGTTACCGCTAAAGGGAAACCAGCAGTGACACGTTTCCAAGTCTTGGAGCGCTTTGGGGATTATACCTTGCTGGAATTACAACTGGAAACAGGGCGGACTCATCAAATTCGTGTCCACATGGCTTATATCGGTCATCCTGTCGCTGGCGATGAGGTCTATGGTCCTCGTAAAACTTTGAAAGGTCATGGGCAGTTTCTCCACGCTAAGACACTTGGTTTTACCCATCCAAGAACTGGTGAAACCATAGAATTTACTTCCGATATTCCAGCTATCTTTAAAGATACTTTGGAAAAACTTCGAAACAACTAAACAAAAAAAGGACTCAACTGAGTCCCTTTTTATTTGCGTTTTTTCTTAGCTTTTTTCATTTTATTGGCCATGCGTTTCATGGATTGCTTCATGGCAAATTCACTGATTTTACCTTTGAGGCCTCCACCGAGCATCTGGCTCATATCAGGCATACCAGCTCCTCCGAGAGCAGACATATCAGGCATGCCACCTTGTCCCATCATTCCTTCAAGGGCGGACATATCCATGCCTCCAGGCATATTTTTAGGAAGGTTGTTAGGGTTGATGCCCATTTGTTTCATCATCTTGTTCATGTCACCAGACATGACACCTTGCATGAGTTGTTTGGCCTGATTAAAGTCTTTAATGAACTTATTGACTTCGATAAAAGTATTACCAGAACCAGCAGCAATACGACGACGACGACTTGGTGTGAGCAAATCTGGATTTTCACGTTCTTCCGGAGTCATGGAAGACACGATAGCACGTTTGCGAGCAATTTGTTTTTCATCCACCTTCATATTTTGGACGGCAGGGTTATTGGCCATACCAGGAATCATCTTGAGCAAATCTTCCATTGGCCCCATATTTTGTACCTGATCCAACTGATCGATGAAATCGTTGAAATCAAAGGTATTTTCCCGCATCTTTTCAGCCATTTCAAGGGCTTTTTGCTCATCGTATTCTTGGGAAGCTTTCTCAATCAGAGTCAGCATATCTCCCATACCGAGAATACGGCTGGCCATACGATCTGGGTGGAAGGTTTCAATATCAGTAATCTTTTCACCAGTACCAGTGAACTTGATTGGTTTTCCAGTGATGTGACGAACAGAAAGGGCAGCACCACCACGAGTGTCACCGTCAATCTTTGTAAGAATGACACCAGTAACTTCTAATTGATCATTAAATTCGCGTGCAACGTTGGCAGCTTCCTGACCAATCATGGCATCGATGACCAAGAGAATCTCATTTGGTTGAGCAAGTGCTTTAACATCACGGAGCTCATTCATGAGAAGTTCGTCAATTTGTAAACGACCAGCTGTATCAATCAAGACATAGTCGTTATGGTTGGCTTTGGCTTGCTCCAAACCTTGGCGAACAATCTCAACCGCAGGAACTTCAGTTCCAAGTGCAAACACAGGAACATCAATTTGTTGTCCAAGTGTTTTGAGCTGGTCAATAGCAGCAGGACGATAGATGTCAGCTGCAATCATTAAAGGACGAGCATCCTCTTCCTTTTTAAGTTTGTTAGCAAGTTTACCTGCAAAAGTTGTTTTACCAGCCCCCTGCAAACCAACCATCATGATAATAGTTGGGATTTTTGGAGACTTAATAATCTCAGCTGTGTCAGAACCAAGAACTGCGGTTAACTCTTCATTGACAATCTTGATGATTTGTTGAGCTGGATTAAGGGTATCAATGACTTCATGCCCAATGGCACGTTCACGAACCTTCTTGATAAAGTCCTTCACAACTGGAAGAGCAACGTCGGCTTCTAAAAGTGCCAGACGAATTTCCTTGGTTGCTTCTTGAATATCGCTCTCTGTAATTTTTCCTTTTTTACGTAGATTTTTAAAGACGTTCTGCAAACGTTCTGTTAAATTTTCAAATGCCATTATTTTCTCCTATTTTTTCAATTCAGTGGAAATCGTCCGAAATGTTGCAAACACTCTAGTTCTTCGGGTGTGACTTCTTTCATGATTTCATTTGGATATCCCCAACAGCTAAAACCTATTTGCATAGCTTTGGAGATATCATTGGGCGAGATAATCTGTAGCCGACTAGGAAATGGTTCCTCTGCGGCTAATAGTTTGCAAGGTATTCCTTGATAAATAACTAGACTGCCCATGATTACTCCCGATTGTCAATACTTGTTAAAATCTCAATTTGCTCTTGTAGAAAAGCATCTTTTGGATAACGCTCCAAAATCTGATCCAAAATCTGACTGCGAACAATGTAGTCAGAATACATATGAAGCTTCATTTCATAATCTTCCAGTATCTTTTCTGTACGTTTGATATTGTCATAAACAGCCTGGCGACTGACACCGAACTCTTCAGCGATTTCAGCTAAACTATAGTCATCTGCATAGTAGAGTTCAATATAGTTCATCTGCTTATCAGTTAAAAGGGCTGCATAAAATTCAAACAGAGCATTCATTCGATTGGTTTTTTCAATTTCCATAAGATTTATTATACCAAAAAATAGGCTAGACTGCTAGTAATGGATTGATTTTAGAAGCAAGTGAGAAAAAGTCGTTTTAAGAGTTATTTTCTGACTATGAATTCTTTTTTTGGTATAATGGAGTGTATTATAATGTTTTAGAAAGAGGTTCTTATGAAAGAATTAGAAACCGTGTTAGAGCAACGTTTTGAGCTTGTTTTTTCAGATAAACAATTACTTGAAACAGCTTTTACTCACACTAGTTATGCAAACGAGCACCGCCTCTTAAAAATTTCACACAATGAACGCTTGGAATTTTTAGGAGACGCTGTTCTGCAATTATTGATTTCAGAATACCTGTACAAGAAATATCCTAAAAAACCAGAAGGTGATTTATCTAAACTTCGTGCCATGATTGTTCGCGAGGAGAGTTTAGCTGGTTTTGCGCGTGATTGCCAGTTTGATCAGTTTATCAAGCTAGGCAAAGGAGAAGAAAAATCAGGTGGTCGCAATCGTGATACCATCTTGGGAGATGCCTTCGAAGCCTTTTTGGGTGCTCTTCTTTTAGACAAGGATCTGGCTAGAGTGAAGGAATTTATCTATCAAGTCATGATACCAAAGGTTGAAGCTGGTGATTTTGAAATGATTAAAGACTACAAGACTCACCTCCAAGAATTACTTCAAGTCAATGGTGATGTTGATATTCGTTATCAGGTGATTTCGGAGAATGGACCTGCGCATGATAAGATGTTTGAGGTGGAAGTTCTAGTTGAAGGGAAAAGTTTTGGAACTGGTCAAGGACGCTCAAAAAAATTAGCAGAGCAGGAAGCCGCAAAAAATGCAGTTGAGGAAGGGCTGGATTCATGTATTTAAAGGAAATTGAGATTCAGGGGTTTAAGTCCTTTGCTGACAAAACCAAGGTTGTTTTTGACCAGGGGGTTACAGCAGTTGTAGGACCTAATGGTTCTGGAAAATCAAACATCACGGAAAGTCTGCGTTGGGCACTAGGTGAATCTAGTGTGAAAAGCTTGCGTGGTGGCAAGATGCCTGATGTTATCTTTGCAGGAACAGAAAGTAGAAAACCTTTAAACTATGCTTCTGTGGTTGTTACCTTAGATAACCAGGACGGCTTTATCAAAGATGCAGGTCAGGAAATTAAGGTAGAGCGTCACATCTATCGTACAGGAGATAGCGAGTACAAGATTGACGGCAAAAAGGTCCGTCTTCGTGATATACATGATCTTTTCTTAGATACTGGTCTTGGGCGCGATTCCTTCTCTATTATTTCCCAAGGGAAGGTTGAAGAAATTTTTAATTCTAAACCTGAAGAACGTCGGGCTATTTTTGAAGAAGCTGCCGGAGTCTTGAAGTATAAGACTCGTCGCAAAGAGACGGAAAGCAAGCTCCAACAAACACAAGACAATCTAGACCGTTTGGAAGATATCATTTATGAGCTAGATAATCAAATCAAGCCCTTAGAAAAACAAGCAGCAACAGCTCGTAAATTTATAGAATTAGATGGTCAGCGTAAGGCAATCTACTTGGACGTTTTGGTTGCACAAATTCAAGCAAGTAAAGCTGAATTGGATCTAACAGAAGAAGAATTAAAACAAGTTCAAGAACTTTTGACGAGCTACTATCAGAAACGTGAAGAGTTAGAAGAAGCAAATCAAAGTCTCAAAAAGAAACGTCATGATTTGCAAGCTGAAATGTCAAAAGACCAGGCAAGCTTGATGGATTTAACTAGTTTAATCAGTGAATTAGAGCGTAAGTTAGCCTTGTCAAAACTGGAAACAGAACAAGTCGCTCTCAATCAACAAGAAGCTCAAGCACGTTTGGCTAGTTTGGACGAAAAGAGAAATGCTCTCATTCAGGAGAAGGAAGAAAAAGAAGCAAATCTCAGTCAGTTAGAAGAAAATTTAGAGGTCAATACTAAGGAACTCAATCGTTTAGAAGCAGAGTTATTAGCTTTTTCTGATGATCCAGATCAAATGATTGAGCAATTGCGTGAACGTTTTGTGGCTTTCTTACAGGAAGAAGCGGATGTCTCTAACCAATTAACAAGGATTGAAAATGACCTTGAAAATAGTCGCCAACAGACTCAGAAGCAAGAAGAACAATTAGAATCCTTGAAGGAACAATTGGCTTCTGCCAAGTCCAAGGCTAGTGAGCAAGAGCTTGCCCTTAAATCAGCTAAAGAAGAAGTACAAAGCTTACTTGCTGACTATCAGACCAATGCCAAGCAAGAAGAAGAACAAAAGCAGGCTTATCAAAGTCAGCAAAATCAACTCTTTGACCGTTTGGATAGTCTGAAAAACAAACAGGCCAAGGCGCAAAGTTTGGAAAACATTCTTAAAAACCATAGCAATTTTTATGCTGGTGTTAAGAGTGTCTTACAAGAAAAGAATCGCTTAGGTGGGATTATCGGAGCAGTTAGTGAACATTTAACCTTTGATGTTCGTTATCAGACAGCTCTTGAGATTGCTCTCGGTGCAAGTAGCCAACACATCATTGTTGAAGATGAACAGGCAGCGACTAAAGCTATCGACTTCCTTAAACGAAATCGAGCTGGTCGTGCGACTTTCCTACCTTTGACAACCATTAAGGCTCGTAGCATTTCAGGTCAGAATCAAGATGTGATTGCCTCAAGTCCTGGTTTTCTTGGTATGGCAGATGAACTGGTTACCTTTGATGCCAAGCTTGAAGCTATCTTTAAAAATCTGCTAGCTACCACAGCTATCTTTGATACAGTTGAGCATGCGCGTGATGCTGCTCGTAAGGTACGCTATCAAGTTCGCATGGTAACGCTAGACGGTACAGAATTACGAACAGGTGGTTCATATGCTGGTGGGGCCAATCGTCAAAATAACAGCATTTTCATCAAGCCTGAATTGGAACAGTTGCAAAAAGAGATTGCTCAAGAAGAAAAACTTCTTCGCCAAGAGGAAGAAAATCTGAAGTCAGTTCAAGAAGCCTTGAATGAACTTAGTCAAACTTTGGAGACCATTAAGTCCCAAGGAGAGCAGGCTCGTATCCAGGAACAAGGCTTGTACTTAGCTTATCAACAAACTAGCCAGCAGGTCGAAGAACTTGAGACACTTTTGAAACTTCAGGAGCAAGAATTAACGAATCTTAGAGGTGGAGATTGGCAAGCTGAAAAGGGAAAATGCCAAGAACGTCTCGCACTTATTGCAACTGAAAAGCAAAAGCTGGAATCTGAAATCGAAGAAATCAAGTCCAATAAAAATGCTATTCAGGAACGCTACCAAAACTTGCAGGAAAAAATTTCCCAAGAACGTCTGCTTAAAACAGAAATGCTTGGACAGAAGCGTTATGAAGTTGCCGATATTGAACGGATTAATAATGAACTTGAGAACCTCAATATCGAGCAAGAAGAGATTGAACGTCTTTTGCAAGAAAAAGTAGACAACCTTGAAAAAGTTGATACAGAACTTTTGGCCAAGCAGGAAGCAGAAGCCAAGAGTCAGAAGGAAGAAATTCAACAAGGATTTATTCGTAAGCAGTTTGAACTGGATGATATTGAAGGTCAATTGGATGATATTGCAAGTCATTTAGAACAAGCTCGTCAGCAAAATGAAGAATGGATTCGTAAGCAAACACGAGCGGAAGCGACCAAGGAAAAAATTGCAGATCGCCTTCGTTATCTTCAAGGTCAACTGACTGAAGAATATCAGATTAGCTATACGGAAGCTTTAGAACAAGCGAATCAGTTGGAAGATTTAGCAATCGCTGAACAAAAGGTTAAGGATTTGGAAAAATCCATTCGTTCACTTGGTCCGGTTAACTTGGATGCTATTGAACAGTTTGATGAAGTGCACGAACGTTTGGAATTCTTGAATAGTCAGCGAGATGACATTCTTTCTGCTAAAAATTTACTTCTTGAAACCATTACAGAGATGAACGATGAAGTGAAAGAACGCTTTAAATCAACCTTTGAAGCTATTCGTGAGTCCTTTAAAGTGACCTTTAAGCAGATGTTTGGTGGTGGTCAAGCAGACCTAATTCTGACAGAAGGAGATTTATTGACAGCAGGTGTCGAAATCTCTGTGCAACCACCAGGTAAGAAAATCCAATCCCTCAATCTCATGAGTGGTGGAGAGAAGGCTTTGTCAGCTCTAGCTTTGCTCTTCTCAATCATTCGTGTCAAGACCATTCCATTTGTAATTCTGGATGAGGTGGAGGCCGCACTTGACGAGGCTAACGTTAAACGCTTTGGGGATTACCTCAATCGATTTGATAAGGACAGCCAATTTATCGTCGTTACCCACCGTAAGGGAACCATGGCAGCAGCAGACTCTATCTATGGGGTGACCATGCAAGAATCTGGTGTATCAAAGATTGTCTCTGTTAAACTAAAAGATTTAGAGAATATGGATGCTTAGTTAGTGTTCGTTATAAACTTTCAGCTAAGCATATAAAATGACCTTTAAAAAGTCAGAAAGGTTACAAAAATAAATTGAGGAGCTTATATGGATTTTGATCTATTCCTAATGGTTTGTAATTATATTGGGACAATAGCTTTTGCAGCGTCAGGGGCCATCAAAGGCTTTGGTAAACGTTTAGACATTTTTGGAATTAGTTTATTGGCCATTGTAACCGCAGTTGGTGGGGGGATTTTGAGAGATTCTATTATCAGTCGTTTTCCCTCCGCTCTCGCAGATCCTGGACCGATTTATGTCTCTATCTTTGTAGCGGTTATCATGTATATCTTTGTGACTTCAAAACAGGCCAATGCGAGTCATGATAAAAAGTTCTATAAATGGTTGAGAGAAGCCTATCTCATCTTTGATTCGATTGGGTTGATTATCTTTTCCTTGATTGGAGCGACAGCTTTGGCAGATAGTAAATTGAACTTGATGTCTGCAGGTATTTTGGCCTGTTTAACGGGAGCAGGTGGTGGTATTATCCGAGACCTCCTGATCAATGAAGTTCCAAGTGTTCTAAAAGAAGACATCTATGCCCTTCTATCTTTCGTAATTGGAATTATTTATTACTGGTTGGCCTTTGTCCTCCATTTTCCAAGAATTACTGCCTTTATTATTCTCTCAATTGTCGGTTTTGTGATTCGACTCTGTATTATTAAGTTTAAGCTCTCTTTGCCAAATATGGATAAGAGAACTTTGAACTAAGGAATAAACGAAACTTATTTATATAGGCGTCTAATCTCGTATGGATTAGGCGCTATTTACTTTTTCTATGGTATAATAGAAGATAGATTTATAACTGGAGAATATAAGTATTTATGATTAAACTAGTCGCAACTGATATGGACGGGACTTTTCTAGATGAAGCGGGCCAATTTGATATGGAGCGCTTAAAAGCTCTTCTCTCTTCATATAAAAAACGAGGAATTTATTTTGCTGTCGCATCAGGACGTGGCCTTTTGTCCTTAGAGAAACATTTTGCGGATGTCAAAGATGAGATTATTTTCATTGCTGAAAATGGGAGTCTCGTTCGCTTTCATGGACAAGACCTCTATGAAGCAACCATGCCACGTGATTTTTACCTGTCAACTTTTGAAAAACTAAAATCTTCACCATATTTTGATGAGAGGAAGATGCTTTTGACTGGTAAAGAGGCTTGTTATGTCTTAGAAACGGTGGATGAAACCTATCTTATGTTTAGCCATCATTACAATGAAAATATCAAAAAAGTAGCCAGTCTCGAAGATATTACCGATGAGATTTTCAAATTCACAACGAACTTTACTGAAGAGACAGTAGAAGCCGGAGAAGCTTGGGTCAATGAACATGTGCCTGGTGTTAAGGCTATGACTACTGGTTTTGAATCTATCGATATTGTTCTAGATTATGTTGACAAGGGAGTCGCTATTGTAGAGCTAGCGAAAAAATTAAATCTGGATATGGACCAAGTGATGGCCTTCGGTGACAATCTCAACGACCTTCACATGATGCAGGTTGTAGGACATCCAGTTGCACCTGAAAATGCTCGCCCAGAAATTCTAGAACTAGCCGAAACAGTTATTGGACACCACAAAGACCAATCAGTTATCGCTTATATGGAGGAATTGTAATGACAGATATTAAATTAATTGCTTTGGACTTAGATGGTACTTTGCTAACGACAGACAAGAAATTAACAGAACGTACTAAGGCGACTTTAAAGGCTGCGCGTGAACAAGGAGTCAAGGTAGTCCTAACAACTGGACGTCCCCTAAAGGCTATGGATTTCTTCCTTAAAGAGCTTGGAACAGATGGTCACGATGACGAATATACTATCACATTCAACGGTGGATTGGTTCAGAAAAATACAGGTGAGATTCTTGATAAGACAGTCTTTTCAATTGATGATGTGACACGTATTTATGAAGAAACTGAAAAATTAGGAATCCCCTTAGATGCAATTTCAGAAGGAACAGTTTACCAGATTCAGTCTGACCAAGAAAGTTTATATGCTCAGTTTAACCCGGCTCTAACTTTTGTTCCAACTGCTTTTGAAGATTTGTCTAGTCAGGTAACATACAATAAATGTGTGACTGCCTTTCCTCAGGAACCTTTGGATGCGGCTATTCAAAAGATTTCACCAGAATTATTCGATCAATACGAAATTTTTAAATCACGTGAACTCTTGCTAGAATGGTCACCAAAAAATGTCCATAAGGCGACTGGTTTAGCCAAACTGATTGAGCACCTAGGGATTGATCGAAGTCAGGTGATGGCCTGTGGAGATGAGGCCAATGACCTTTCTATGATTGAGTGGGCAGGACTCGGTGTAGCCATGCAGAATGCAGTTCCAGCAGTTAAGGCAGTGGCCAATGTGGTAACGCCAATGACCAATGACGAGGAAGCTGTTGCCTGGGCAATTGAAAAATACGTACTGAAGGAGAATTAAAGGATGGGATTATTTGACCGTTTATTTGGAAAAATAGAAGAACCAAAGATTGAAGATGTTGTCAAAGAGGCTCTAGAAAACATTGATTTATCGGATGATAGCGAACAAACTGAGCTACCAGTAACTGAAGACATCCAAACTAAAGAGCCTGTAGAAGACAACTTACCAGAAGAAGACCAGGAAGAAATCGACAATGGCTCATCTGAAACAGAGGTTGTAGAAGAACCTATCATTGAGCCAGTTGACGAAGTGAAGGTTTCTCAAAAAGAGTTAAATCAAGTCCAAGAGGCCGATAGTCCTCAAGAAGAATCGACTCATGTTGAAGAGATTCCTTCAAATGATAGTGACGAGGAAGAAATTGTTCAGCCTCAATCAGACGAAGCAGAAACAGAATTTTTTGAAGAAGAGGAAGCAAACCAAGCAATCGAAGAAACTCCTCAAGTGCAAGAGACTGTACAGGAAAAATATGACCGCAGTCTCAAGAAAACTCGTACGGGATTTGGTGCCCGTTTGAATGCTTTCTTTGCAAATTTCCGCTCAGTCGATGAAGATTTCTTTGAGGAACTAGAAGAACTGCTCATCATGAGTGACGTTGGTGTGCAGGTGGCTTCAAATCTTACGGAAGAATTGCGTTATGAAGCCAAGCTTGAGAATGCTAAGAAACCTGATGCCCTTCGTCGTGTTATCATCGAAAAATTGGTGGAGCTATACGAAAAGGACGGCATATATAATGAAAATATTAACTTCCAAGATGGCTTAACGGTTATGCTTTTTGTTGGAGTTAATGGGGTAGGGAAAACAACTTCAATTGGTAAATTGGCACATCGCTACAAACAAGCTGGTAAAAAGGTTATGCTTGTTGCTGCTGATACCTTCCGTGCGGGTGCGGTTGCTCAGTTAGCAGAATGGGGGCGTCGTGTTGATGTTCCTGTCGTTACTGGTCCTGAGAAAGCAGATCCAGCTAGCGTTGTCTTTGATGGGATGGAACGAGCAGTAGCAGAAGGTATTGATATTCTCATGATTGATACAGCTGGCCGTCTGCAAAACAAAGAAAACTTGATGGCAGAGTTGGAAAAAATTGGTCGTATCATCAAGCGTGTTGTGCCAGAAGCACCTCATGAAACCTTCCTAGCTCTGGATGCTTCAACTGGTCAAAATGCTCTTGTACAAGCAAAAGAGTTTTCAAAAATTACTCCTTTGACAGGTATTGTATTAACCAAGATTGATGGAACTGCTAGAGGTGGTGTCGTTCTTGCTATCCGTGAAGAGCTCAATATCCCTGTTAAGTTGATTGGATTTGGTGAAAAAATCGATGATATCGGTGAATTCAATTCTGAGAACTTTATGAAGGGCCTTCTAGAAGGTTTGATATAAAAGAAAATCCTGCAAGAATTCTTGCAGGATTGTTTTTGATTATTCTAAACGACCATCTTTACGATAGGCGATGTCAGGTTGCCATGTCCATTGAGCTCCGTATTTTTCAAGTAAATCAAAGCTAGCTTGAGGTCCCATTGTACCAGCCTTGTAGTCATGAAGTGGAGCTCCATTATCAGCCCAAAGTTTCTCAATACGGTCAATCAATTTCCATGATGCGCTTACTTCATCCCAGTGGCTAAAATTGGTTGAGTTATTGTTCAAAACATCATAGATCAGTTTTTCATATGGGTCTGGTGAAGCACCTGTAGCAGTCGCATCTGTTCGATAGTCAAGAGAATTTGGCGCAAGGCTAAACTCTTCACCCACCTTCTTACCGTTAAGGCTAAGAGAGAATCCTTCAGTCGGTTGGATATAGATGGTAAGCACATTCGGTGCTAGAGGTTCACCGAAAATAGAATCCATTTGTTTGAAGACAATGTTCACATGTGTTCCTTTTTCAGTTAGGCGTTTACCTGTACGGAAGAAGAAAGGTACACCACGGAAGCGATCAGTATCTACAAAGAAGGCACCTGAAGCAAATGTTTCTGTCATAGATTCGGGGTTGACATTTGGTTCGCTACGGTAAGAGATGTATTTCATGCCATCGACTTTACCCGAACGATATTGACCACGGATGAATTGTTCTTTGAGTTCCTCATCTGTAGGGTGGTAAAGGTTCTTGAAGACCTTGATTTTCTCTGCGCGAATGTCATCCTTGGTAAAGCTTGCAGGCTTGTCCATAGCAAGGAGTGACAGAAGTTGGAGGGTATGGTTTTGAACCATATCACGAAGGGCACCAGACTCATCATAGTAGCCACCACGCTCTTCAACACCTAGACGTTCTGCAAAGGTAATTTGCACATTATCGATATGTTCCCGATTCCAAACATTTTCAAAGATCATATTGGCAAAACGAATGGCAAAAATACTCTGAATCATCTCTTTACCAAGATAATGGTCGATACGATAGATTTGCTCTTCGTTAAAAGTAGCTAGAAGTTCTTCGTTTAGTTTGCTTGCAGTCTCATAGTCTGTACCGAAAGGTTTCTCAACAATCAAACGTTCAAAGCCCTTACCGTCAACGATTTGCTCTGACTTGAGGTGTTTAGCAATGGTACCAAAGAACTGAGGTGCCATTGAGAGGAAGAAGAGTTTGTTGTGCTCAGTCTGATATTTTTCGTTTAATTCAGCCTGAAGCTTGCGTAGTTCGATGTAGTGCTCAGTATCATTAACATCGTGACTTTGATAGTAAAAATGACTAGCAAATGCTTGAGCTTCTTCTGCGCTATCTGCCAAGTCCAAAATAGATTCGACAACAACAGATTCGAAATACTCTTTACTCCAAGGTCTACGAGCAGTTCCAATAACAGCAAAATGATCAGAAAGATTACCTGATTTATAAAGTCTAAAGAGTGAAGGGTAGAGCTTGCGTTTAGCTAAATCTCCACTAGCACCGAAAATTGTAACAATAACTTTAGATGACATCCAGCTACCTAATTTCTATTTTGTTTCCTAGTCTAGCTAGGCATGAGAAAACCCCATTTTCATATCCTTTATTTTATCATAATTTTCAAAAAAATCCAAAATTCCAATACAAGTAAGAAAAAAACTGCAAGGGAAACCTTGCAGTTTTTTTAAGCGTTGAGGACCTTGTCCAAAAATTCTTTTAGACGAGGGTGTTGTGGGTTATCAAAGATTTGATCAGGGGTTCCATCTTCTAGAAATTCACCGTCTGCAGTAAAGATAACACGATTGGCAACTTTACGAGCAAATCCCATCTCGTGAGTTACGATGATCATGGTCATGCCTTGTTCAGCCAATTCCTTCATAACGTTCAGAACATCGCCGACCATCTCAGGGTCAAGGGCAGAAGTTGGCTCATCGAAGAGCATGATATCAGGGTTCATTGCTAAACCTCGAGCAATAGCCACACGTTGTTTTTGTCCACCAGACAAACTATCAGGATTAGCATTTGCCTTGTCAGCAAGTCCAACTTTTTCAAGGAGTTCCATCCCTAATTTTTCAGCTTCAGCCTTGGTTAACAACTTATGCTCGATAGGAGCGAAAGTGATATTTTCCAAGACAGTCATATGTGGAAAGAGATTGAAGTGCTGGAACACCATTCCTACATTTTCACGAACATGGTCCACGTTGGTTGCTTTGTCAGTCAAATCATAACCATTAACTGTGATATGACCTTTTGTACCTTCCTCAAGGAGATTCAAGCTACGCAAGAAAGTTGACTTACCTGACCCAGAAGGACCGATGATACAAACAACATCACCTTCGTAGAATTTTACAGAGATTCCTTTTAGAACCTTGTTTTTTCCATATTGTTTATGTAAATTGTCTACATCAATTTTTAATTTTGCCATTATTGAATCCTCTTTTCTAAGCGTTTTGCTAGTCTAGTTAGAAGAGTGATAATCACAAGGTAGAAGACTGCGAGAATTGCATACATTTTGAAACTTTGATAGTTACGAGCAATGATAATCTTACCAGTCTGGAAGAGTTCTACCAAACCGATTGCAGATACGATTGTTGTATCTTTAAGAGCGATAACAAATTGGTTGACGAAGTTTGGAAGCATGAGCTTGGTTGCTTGTGGCAAGACAATCTTACGCATGGTTTTTCCATATGAAATACCAAGACTTCGACTAGCTTCCATTTGCCCAACAGGAACAGCCTTGATACCACCACGAACAATTTCAGCGATGTAAGCTGCTGAGTTTAGAGAGAGAGCGATTGTACCAGCGACAAAGTCATTGATTGGGCTTTGTTGACCTGTAAGGGATTCGATAAAATTAGGAATACCCCAGAAAATAAATGCTGCAAGAATCATCAATGGAATACCACGGATGACGTCAACAAAGATTTCTGAAATCAAACGGAGTGATTTATAAGGACTGACACTAAAAATACCGAAAATAATTCCGATGAAAATCGCAATTACAAATGAAATAAGGGCTAATGAGAGAGTAATTCCGAGTCCACTGAGGAGTTGTTTGTAGTTGTTTTTCAACAAGCCCCAAATCGTCGTTTCATCAGCAGTTGAACTTGTAGTAGTAGAGTCGCTTGCTAGATACTTATCAAGAATCTTTTGGAATTCTCCATTCGCCTTAAGGTTTGCAAGTCCCTTGTTGAACTTCTCTAGTAATTCTGGATTGCTTCCTTTTTTTACTGCAAAGGCAGTTTCACCAATTGGTGTACCTGCGATTGGTGTTTTTAATTTTTTTCCTTGACTGATAGAATATTTAATAACAGGTTCGTCATCCATAACGGCATCAATTGAACCAGTATTTAAACTATCATACATAGATGCAGCATCTGAAAAAGTTTTGATTTTGTATCCGTATTTGCTTTGATTCTCGTTTAAGAATGTTTGTGAAGCAGTACCATTTTTCACACCTACAGTCTTACCGTTCAAATCTTCGTAAGAAGAAATGGTACTTGATTCCTTAACACCAAGAATAGTATTTGCTGTATAGTAAGAATCAGAGAAATCAAAAGTTTCTTTACGAGCATCAGTCACTGACATACCTGCAATGATACCGTCTGCTTGTCCAGATTGGACTGCGTTAATAGCAGCATCAAAACCTGGATTGGTAATCTCGATTTCAAAACCTTGGTCTTCAGCGATTGCCTTGATTAGATCCATATCGATACCAGTGTATTGATTGCTTGAGTCTTGGAAAACAAATGGCGCAAAAGATGAGTCACTGGCGATAACATACTTGGTTTTTTCTGTGTCAGCTTTTACTAGTCCTAATGAAAAAATAGGAAATAAAATAAGCAAACAAGCTAGAATTTTTTTCTTCATGTTATGTCTCCTTTCAAGATATTTTCAAATTATACCAAAAAAGTTGAAGTAAGGCAAATATTTTGTATATCTATGTTATAAGATATAACATAAAGTTTCTTATGATACTGTTTTTTTGATGTGAAAATTAAAAGAAGCCGAACACATATTGATGAGTTCGGTTTGTTCTATATAATGGGAATGATTAGTTTGACTTGTGCACCATTATTACTATTTTCTAAGTGCATAGTTCCATTATGAAGTTTCATGACGCGTTTGACGAAAGATAAACCAAGTCCATAGTGGCTTTCTTGAGAGGGGGTTCTTGCTTGGTCATCTTTATAGAAAAGATTTCCAGCATTTTGTAATATATTTTTTGAAAAACTAGATTGGTTATTCCATATAGTTAGAACTAATTGACTATTTTCTTGTGAAATTGTTAGGTGGATTTGTGCATCATTTTCTTTTTGATGTTGTATTGCATTATTAATAATATTTGTGATTGCTCGGAAAAATAGATTGGAATGAATTGCAATTTGTGTCGATGGATTTATTGTGTTTGTAAAAATAAAGTGTGTATTTTTAGGAACTAAAGGTGTGATATGTTCCTTTAATTGACGACTTACTTGTTGAATTGATATCCTTTCAAGTTGAATATCTTGGTCATAAAAAGTTTTGGAGTATTGGATGAAGTGATTAAAATAATCGTTTAACTGAATACTTGCTTGCTCCAGATCTTTTAGACATTCCATTACTTGGGGTGTTTGTTTGGTAGATTGTAGGAATTCAGCATTTCCTCTTATGACAGTTAGAGGAGTTCGAAGATCATGGGCAGCGCTAGATACTTGAAACATGAGTTCTTTTTTTTGTTCTTTTTCATTTTCAATCCTATTTTTTATATCGGATTGCATTTTTTCTATTAGATCATTTGTTTCAATAAATTCTTTAATCTGCAAATGGTGATTTTCATTTTTTGTGAAATATAAACCACTATGATAAACCATGTTCATTTCTTTTTGAATTTTGGTTAATAATTGTCTAATATTTGTCACAATGATAAGAATTAAAATGATGCAAAGATAAATCCAAGAACTAACGCTAAAAAATAAAGCAAAGAGATTGGCATTTTTCTCATTGATTCCAGATATAGAAGATAGAAGAGCTGGAACTATGTAGAAAAGTATAAGACATAGAAGAAATTGCCTAATGATTTTAAGGTAGGTATGCTGAATGAGTTGTTTGATTGTCATTTCTTTTGCCATTTGTATCCTCCTCCCCAAACCGTTTTGATAGGATCAATTTGATGAGACTTAAATTTTTGTCTGATTTGATAGATGTATTCGGTGATTGAACGTAGCTGTACATCAGAGCTTACAGGATAGAGGTAATCGTAAAGTTCCTCTGCGCTAAATATTCGGTTCTCATTTTTAGCTAAAAGATAAAGTAAATCAAATTCTCGCTTAGTTAGAGAAATGCTCTTTGATTGATAATAAACTTCTTGACTATCTCGATAAAAAGTTATATCTGAAATCAATTCTTCTTTAGAGGTTTGGCACAATCTTTCCTCTCTACGAAGATGCATTTGGATTCTTGCAATCAATTCCTTAATGCTAAATGGTTTTGTGATGTAGTCATCTGCTCCAGCTTGTATCCCCTTTAGTAAATCTTCTTCAAAATCTTTAGCGGTTAGAAACAGGATTGGAGTAGTAATTTGTGAACGAATGGAGCGACAAATCTCTAAACCAGAAATAGGCATCATGACGTCAAGTAAAATCAGATCGAATCCAGTAAAGTCACAGATATCGATCTCTTCTATATTTGACCGAGTTTCTACGTTAAAGTTGTTTGCTTCTAATGCATTCCCTATTAATCGTAAGATTTTTTCATCATCGTCAATTGCTAAAATTTTATACTTCATAATCCCTCCAATTACTTGTGTATATTATAGCAAACATAGAAAGTAATTTGTTAGAAATGAAAAAATAATTATAAAAATATTTATTCTGATTTTTTACTGATATTCTCCTGATATACTTGCTCCAAGTGAAGGTGAAATTTCACAAAAAGTCAGAAGGGAAAAAGAATGAATGATAACAATTCAAAATCTACATAAGAAATATAATAATAAAATTGTTCTACAAAATGTAACTTTCAAAGCTAAGAAAGGTGAGGTCACTGGATTGATTGGACCAAATGGTTCTGGGAAATCAACTCTAATCAGAATTTTACTCGGTCTAGAAAATAGTGAAACAGGAATGGCATTGATAAATGGCAAAAAATACTCTCAATTGGGAGATAATCCTTTTTGTGTTGTTGGATCATTCCTTGACAGTTGCCAACCTTACCCAACAAGAACAGGATTCCAGCATCTTCGGTGGATTGGCTTGGCTTGTGGTGTTAACAGAAATAGGTGCAACGAATGTTTAGAGTTGGTGGGGTTAAGTGAAGCTAAAAATAAAAAAGTAAAAGACTATTCATTAGGAATGAAGCAACGTCTTGGTTTAGCAACAGCCTTATTAGCAAATCCTGACATCTTAATTTTAGATGAACCAATCAATGGACTAGATCCAGAAGGAATACGCTGGGTACGCAATTTTTTGCAGTCTTTTGTCAATGAAGGTAAGACTGTATTAATGACAAGTCATTATATGAGTGAGTTAGAATTAACTGTAGATCATTTGGTTGGGATTTCTAATGGGAAGATTGTTATTGATGCTCCTACCAAAGACATTTTGAAACAGTTTGGATCTTTTGAGGAAGCATATTTTAAGGCACTCGAAGGGAAAGAAGGTGAATAATATGTTGAAGCGTTCCTTTTTTAGTGACCTTTATAAATATAGTAGTTTACCTACTTTTAAATTTACTTTTTTTCTTATTTTGGGAGTCAGCATATTTTTTACAATTCAAAATATCCAGGTGATAAATGCCTTAGTAGAAGGAAATGGCCAAGCAGTTAATCTTGATCCGTCTATGTTATCATCGAATCCAGTCTATACAATCAGGGATGCTCTCTTATCTTCACCCTACCAAGCAAGTGTTATTTTCTTGCCAATCTTGGTTTCACTAGTTTATTCAACCCATTATCAATTTGGTGATGATTATTTTAGCCAATTATTGATTCCTAGCTGGAAAGCTCGTCTTACTGGTTTTATTGCAAGTTCGATTGTCTTATCATTACTTGCTACTGTAATATTTTCGATAGTAAATGCTATTGTCTTACTCATTTTTCTAGATTCAACTTTAAAAAACTATTTAGAATTCACATTGTTTGTAGATGTTACGGCAAGAGTTGTGATATTTGCAATCGTCCTCACTTTATTAGCTATATTTTTAGTAAGAGTCACAAAAAAATCAATTTCTTCATTAATTGCAATCTTTTTATTATTAGTAATCACTTTATCAGGTATTCTAAGAGGACTTTCTTCTAACATAGAGAATCTAT
>CAUUTJ010000019.1:0-25540 GCA_963548045.1 uncultured Streptococcus sp. | reverse complement strand
TTCCGCCTCTTCTTGGAAGAAGAAGGGTTGCAATCACGCGCAATCAAATAATTCTGCTTGTCGAAAATCAAATGTAAATATTGTAGATTATATTCTTTGATTTTCTTAGAGCAGAACTTAAAAAGATCGGAGCAATCCGGTCTTTTTCTTTTATGTATTTTCTGTTAAAATAGATTCATTAGGATATTTTAAGGAGAAAAAGATGCCAACAACTTTCTTTCTATTATTTGGCTTAATGAGTTTAGGCTTTGCTGCCTTCACCTATTTCATGTTCGACTTTTTTATCTTCAGTAATTACAGAAATGCCAAGAGATGCACCGAAAGAACGGAAGGAGTCATTATCCGATATTCCTATGCTCTTTATAACGGAATTAGCCTGCCAGTTGTCGAGTACACTATTGATGGGAACCAATACAAGGTTGTCGGGCCAAAATTTCTATCTGCGATTTCAAATACAATCAGTACTCCCTTAGGTTCTATTGTATCTGATGTAAAGATGGATAATTTTGAAGATGGTGAAATCCCTCAGGTTTTAAGATACAAGATTTATAGGAACAGTTTCATCTCTTTAACAAAATCACCTTTAATGGAACGATTTCCAATTGGGGGCAAGGTAACTGTTTATTATGATCCTAAAAAACCAAAACATTCCTATGTAGAAAGACCTTTAAAACCAGGTCGTTATGCATGGTTGACTAAATTTGCTGTCTATCTCTTTGTTTTTATGATGATTGCCTTGGCATTCTTTATCGTGTTCATTCTTCCAAATCTTGTCAATTAAGTCTTTCGATATAATAAGAAGTCCATATCGTTACTATTTTTATAAAATCTTCTCCCTACTTTATAAGATAAGAAAAAGAGTTCAATTAGGACTCTTTTTTTGCTATAATGAGGGTGAAAAATTAGACAGGAGATGTAACATGTCAGAACCATTATTTTTAAATTCCGTAATGCAAGAAAAAATCTGGGGTGGTACTAAACTTCGTGATGAGTTTGGCTACGACATCCCGAGCGAAAAAATCGGAGAATATTGGGCAATTTCAGCTCACCCAAATGGTGTTTCTAAGATAGCCAATGGCCGTTTTGAGGGAACAGACCTAGCTACTTTATATGCGGGACACCGTGAATTGTTTGGTAACCGTCCAGAACCTGTATTTCCACTCTTGACTAAAATCCTTGATGCCAACGACTGGCTCAGTGTTCAAGTTCACCCAGACGATGCCTATGGACTAGAGCATGAAGGCGAGCTCGGAAAAACAGAGTGCTGGTACATCATCGCAGCAGACGAAGGTTCAGAGATTATTTATGGTCACAATGCCAAGTCAAAAGAAGAACTCCGCCAGCAAATTGAAGATAAAAACTGGGATGCCTTGCTGACAAAAGTTCCTGTTAAGGCTGGAGATTTCTTCTATGTTCCAAGTGGTACCATGCACGCTATCGGTGCAGGTATCTTGATTCTTGAAACCCAGCAGTCTAGTGATACCACCTATCGTGTCTATGACTTTGACCGTAAGGATGACAATGGCAACTTGCGTGAACTTCACCTTGAAAAATCTATCGATGTTTTAAACATTGGAGAGCCTGCTAACAGCCGACCTGTAACAGTTAAAGCAGATGATTTGCGTTCGACTCTTCTTGTATCTAATGATTTCTTCGCAGTCTACAAGTGGGAAATCACTGGAAAAGTTGACTTTGAAAAAACAGCTGACTATAGCTTATTTAGCATCTTGGCAGGTCAAGGAAAACTGACTGTTGACGGTAAGGAATATCCAATCCAAAAAGGTAGCCACTTTATCCTTCCAAGCGATGTTGAAGCTTGGACTTTGGAAGGATCAGATTTAGAATTGATTGTAAGTCATCCATAAAAAGAAAAAACTTGAGATTGATTCTCAAGTCTTTTTTAATGATTACATAAATTGGGCAATAAAAACCACGATGATGATGATTGGGATGATATAACGAAGAAGGAAGAGCCAAACTTTGAAAAGTCCTCGTTTCCAAGGTGTTTCATCTAGATGAAGTTCTTTCATAGCCAGTACTTTTTTGAAGATATAGCCTGTAAAAAGTGATAAACAGAGGGCACCAAAAGGCATGAGGAGGTTGGATACCAAGAAATCCATGGCGTCAAAGAAGGTCTTTCCAAAGATTTGGATATCTGCCATGACACCGTAGGAAAGGGCTGAAGGGATACCAAAGACAAAAGTCAATACCCCTAAAATCAAACTCCACTTAGCACGTTTACGATTGTCCTGATTGGTGATGTTACCAACGTTGATCTCAAGCATGACGACTGAAGAAGTTATCGTCGCAAAGAGGAAAAGCAAGAGAAAGAGAATATAGAAAATCGTACCAAACGGCATATTGTCAAAGAGTTGTGGTAACACGATAAAGAGGAGACTAGGTCCACCTTCAGACTGAATATTAAAGGCTGACATAGCAGGGAAAATCGCAAGTCCCGCCATGATCGATACAGAAATGTTCAAGGCAACGATGGACATTCCTGATTGGACCAGATTAATCTTCTTGTCTAGGTAGGAAGCGTAAGTCAGCATGGCGGTAACTCCAAGTGATAGAGCAAAGAAAGATTGGCCCAATGCATAGAGGAGTCCAGCACTTGTCAGTTTTGAAAAGTCCGGTTTGAGGAAGTAAACGACACCTTCCATGGCATTAGGCAAGCTGAGAGAGCGCCCGATAATAATGACAAAGATAATAAAGAGTAGGGGCATCATAACCTTAGATGCTCTTTCAATTCCTTTTTGAACACCATGTGATACGATGAAAATATTCAAGAAAATGAAGGCTGCTTGGGCTCCTAGGGCAATAACTGGATTAGAAATGATGGAAGAGAACTGCTGGGCATAATCTCCAATTCCGATGAGGTGGAATAATCTTCCAATTTCGATACCAAGGTATACCAGAATCCAACCCCCAATAACACTATAAAATGAGAGAAGGATGAAAAGGGCAAAGGCGCCAATCCAACCAATAAAATTGTATTTATGATTGCTTCCAAGCTTACCAAAGGTTTTGATTGCTGATACGCCAGCGCTTCGACCAAGGGCAAATTCAGCCAGTAAGAGAGGAAATCCAATCAAAAGTGTCGAGATGAGAAAGACTAGTAAAAATCCTCCACCACCATTGGCAGCAGTCATGTAAGGGAACTTCCAAACAGCTCCAAGACCAATAGCAGAGCCAGCAGACGCAAGAATGAAGCCCAGTTTCGAGCCCCATTGCGATTTTTCAGACATAGTTAAAACTCCAATCTATTTTCTAAAATAAGAAAAGGCTACTTGAGTTGTCAAATAGCCTTCTCTCAATTGCTCTTTATGAGCTTTTTATTTGATTGATAGACTTGATTATCCTATCATGTTTTCTGAAGCCTGTCAAGAAAACCATTTTCATGTTATGATAAAGTAAAAAATTTCGCAAAAACGCTTGACTCTGACCTAAGGGGAGGGAGTATACTATCAATGTAAGGAGGAAATCATGTACCATATAAAAGCAGCTGCCCAGCTTTCAGGTGTTTCTGTCAAGACCCTGCACCACTACGATAAGATAGGACTCTTGGTTCCTTTAAAGTCGGAAAACGGCTATCGAACCTACAGTCATGAGGATTTGGAGCGACTTCAGGTCATTCTGTATTACAAATATCTAGGTTTTTCTTTAGAAAAAATAGCAGAGCTATTAAAAGAAGAAAGGACAAATTTATTGCCCCATTTGACCAGACAGTTAGACTATCTAACTCGAGAAAGAGAACATCTGGATACCTTGATTTCCACCTTGCAGAAAACCATTCAAGAACAAAAAGGAGAAAGAGAAATGAGCATTCAAGAGAAATTTGCTGGATTTAACTACCAAGACCATCAAAAATACCACCAAGAGGCGGTAGAGAAATATGGACAAGAAGTCATGGACCAAGCAATCGAGCGTCAGAAAGGTCACGAAGATGAGGCTACGGTTGCCTTTAACCAAGTCTTTCAAGCCTTGGCACAAAATCTTCAAGCTGGTCTACCTGTAACAGCAACCGAAAATCAAGAAGAAGCAGCCAAACTCTTGCAAGCCATCCGTACTTATGGATTTGATTGTACTATTGAAGTCTTCGGTCATATCGGAAAAGGCTATGTCTATAACCCAGAGTTTAAGGAAAACATTGACAAATTTGGACCTGGAACAGCCCAGTACACATCAGATGTCATTGCCCACTATGTCCAAACTCAGACAAAATAAAATCGGAGGAGTGATCTTCCGATTTTTTCTAAATTCAAGTACTACTTGCTTAATAATTTTTCTACCACATTTAGTTTTCGCATGGTCAAATCTACATTGAAAAGCTTTTCAAGATAGTTAGTATTGAGCTTTTTTTGTTTTGCAGTTCTAGGGAGATAGAGGTAGAGACAGTGGTTACCGACACAAATTTCTTCTTCGCCGTAATCAATTTTTAATTTTTCTAAAGGAAGACTTTGAATAGGTTCTTGATAAAAAATCACGTGTACACGGTCATAAAGATAGTGTTCTCCAAACGGGTTTTCTTGGACAATGTTTTTAAAAATATCCTTATTCTTAATGATTATTTTGAGATCGGCTCCAATCTTTTCCTTTATTAGAGTATGAACCTGTTCTCGTATTTCTTCGAGAGCTAAGTTACTTTCAAGAATAATATTTCCACTTTGAATATAAGTTCGAACTTGTTGAAAACCAGCTTCTGTCAAGATATCTACTAGATAAGACATTTTAGGGATAGCATTTTTTCCATTAGGAGTCACTCCCCTTAGCAAGATAATATGTTCCAAAGTCGTTCCTTTCTTTTGGGGTGGATTGTTCCATTGAGTACTGTATATTTAGATTGGGTTTGATCCCGCCACCCAGCCAGTACAGAGGGCAGAAGTGATGTTAAAGCCACCCGTGTGGGCATTGATATCCATGACCTCGCCAGCAAAGTGGAGCCCAGGTACCAGCTTACTTTCCAGAGTTTTGGGATTGATTTCCTTGAGACTGACGCCGCCTTTGGTAACAAAGGACTTGGCAAGGGACATTTTTCCGGTCACAGGGATTTTGAGTGCTTTGATAGACTGGAGAAGTTGTTCGCGTTCCTTTTCAGTCAGTTGTTTGACTTTTTCAGGATAGCCTTGCACACAAAATTCTGCCAAGCGTTCTGGAAGCAAAGATTTTAAAGCATTTTTCAAGAATTTTTCCCGATTTTCTTCTAGGAATGCAGCCAAGTCCTTCTCAGAAAGTTGAGGCAAAACATCGAGTGAGAGAACCTCTCCGCCCTTGACAAAGCTTGACATACGTAGAGCAGCAGGACCTGACAAACCAAAATGGGTAAAAAGTAGGTCATGAGTAATGACATGCTTGCCATAGCTTAGAGTCACATCGTCTAGTGAAATTCCCTGCAAAGCCTTGTGTGGGAAATCTGTCAGCAAAGGACTCTCGGCCGCTTCAAGTTCGGTAATGGTATGTTTAAAGTGACGAGCAATCTCATGGCCAAAACCAGTCGAACCAGTGGAAGGATAGGACTTCCCACCAGTTGTAACAATGAGTTTATCGCAAGTGAAAGTCTGATCTGCTGACTTAAGGACAAACTGATCGTCTATCTTTTTAACAGAAACAATCTCTGTTTGAGTCATGACTTGTCCGCCCAATTCCGAGATTTTCTTTTCTAAAGCTTCGATAATAGTCCGAGATTTGTCGCTAGCAGGAAAGACACGCCCGTGATCCTCTACCTTTAGTTTGACGCCATTTTCCGTAAAAAAGTTGATAATATCATGGTTATCAAACTGGGAGAAGACGCTGTATAGAAAGCGCCCATTTCCAGGAATGCCGGCTAATAGGTCATCTAGGGTTCCGTTGTTAGTGACGTTGCAACGACCACCACCAGTTCCAGCTAATTTTTTTCCAAGTTTTCTATTTTTTTCGATGAGAAGTGTTTTCTGCCCGTAAAAGCTACTGGAAATCGTAGCCATCATACCAGCAGGGCCTCCTCCGATGACAATCGTATCAAAATGTTTCATAAGAGTATTGTACCATAAAAAAACAAGAGATGATTAGACATCTCTTGTCAGATTTATTAGTTGATTTCGTATCCCATGAGGAGCCCGCCTTCTTCTGCATAAAAACTACAAAGTCCAGAAGTAGGGATAATTTTAATATTCGCTGCTGGGAATTTTTCACGCAAGAGCTCTGAGAGCTGCTGGCAGAATTTTTCATTACTGCGGTGAGCCATGACGATACGGCCACCGGCATAGCCAGCTTTGAGCAATTCTTCATAAGCAGCTTGAAGTGATTTTTTAGCACCACGAGCTTTTTGGAGGAGTTCCAAGGTACCAGTTTCACTTGCTTCCCCAACCATACGAATATTGAGGAGCCCGACAACTGTACCAATAAGCTTACTCAATCGACCGTTTTTAACCAAGTTATCCACTTTAGCAAGAACGAACAACAACTTCGTTTTTTCTTGGTAAGTAGTAATAACTTCAACCACCTCTTCAAATGAAAGTCCTTGGTTGATCAAGTCATTGATTTTCTCAACAATTAAGTCAACCTCTCCACCAGCAGACAAACTATCAATAACGTGAATCTGAGTATCAGGATGTTCTTCGAGATAGATATTCTTGGCTAATTGAGCACTATTGTGGCTACCAGAGAGAGTTCCTGTGATGGTCACTACAAAAATATGTTTGGCACCTTCAAATGCTCGTAAATAATCATCAGGACTAGGGCAAGCTGATTTAGAAGCTTCAGAAGTCGCATACATAGTTTCCATCATCTGATCAATATCCAGATTGGCATCATCGACAAAGACCTGGTCCGCTACTTGAATCGTTAATGGGACGCTGACAAATTCAGTATCAAAAGCAGGATTTGCCAGTTGACGATAATCACAACCAGAGTCAGCTATAATCTTCCAAGTCATAGAATTTCTCCATCTTTATCACTTATACATTGACAAAGGTTCTGTCTTTTTTTACAATTATATCATGAAAGCCCTTGAAACAAAAGTAGTACCTCTCTGTTGTCACAAGTAGAAAGAAATTGTTATGTCTGAACGTAAAATATCTGAAAAATCGCTTGAAAATCTTAGAAAATCCAATCAAGAATCTAATTTGCTAACCAGAGAAGCGATTGAAACAGCTCTTTTGCAACTCTTGGAGAAAAAGGAGTTAGCTAAGATTAGCATTTCTGAGTTAGTCAAGCGTGCTGGCGTTTCTCGTGCAGCCTTTTATCGAAACTATGATTCCAAAGAAGAGATTTTAGAAAGCGTCTTTAAACGTAGCGTCCACAACATCATGGAGCAACTAAGTCATTACGATGTCAAAACGGATCTCTATCTAGTTTGGGTTCACCTTTTTCGAGAAGCCAAGAAAGAAGCCAAGGTTATTCAGCTTGCCCTGGACTATCACTTGGAAAAAATCTTTGTGCAAGCTATGCAGGAATTTTTGGAAAAATATTATGGAAAATCAAAGGGTGTTAGCAGTTATCTGCATTCTTTTTGGAGTTCTGCCATCGTATCCGTTTTGCTAAAATGGATCAAGGATGGAATGAAGGTTCCTGCTGAGAAAATTGCAGATTTACGCTTGCCATTTTTCAAAAAATAAGTTAAGAGGAGAAAAACTATGACAGAAAAAAGACTGGCTTGGGATGAGTATTTCGCTGCTCAAGCTCTATTGATTGCCAATCGTTCAACCTGTAAACGTGCCAAGGTAGGAGCCGTTTTAGTTAAGGATAACAAGGTTGTTTCAACAGGCTATAATGGCTCTGTATCAGGAACAGAACATTGTATTGACCACGACTGTCTGGTGATTGAAGGCCACTGTGTCCGCACTCTTCATGCAGAGGTAAATGCTATTTTACAAGGGGCAGAACGTGGCGTTCCAAAGGGCTTTACAGCCTACGTTACTCATTTTCCTTGTCTCAACTGTACCAAGCAACTGTTGCAGGTGGGATGTGAACGTGTTGTTTATATCAACCAATACCGCATGGATGACTATGCTCAGCATCTTTATCGCGAAAAAGGGACAGAATTAACTCACCTACCACTTGAAACAGTACAAGCAGCTCTCCAAGAGGCTCACCTAATCTAGAAATTATAAAAAATAAATGGTTTAGAAAGCTTTTTAAGCCATTTTTTGATATAATAAGAAGAATAAATTGAAAGAAGGAATTCTGAAAATGGGAAAACTTGAAGTTATTAATCATCCACTGATTCAACACAAATTGTCAATCTTGCGTCGCACTGACACTTCTACAAAAGCTTTTCGTGAGTTAGTTAACGAGATTGCAATGTTGATGGGATATGAAGTACTTCGTGATCTTCCACTTGAAGACGTTGAAATCGAAACACCTATCACAAAAACAGTTCAAAAACAATTGGCTGGTAAAAAATTAGCGATTGTTCCAATCTTACGTGCAGGTATCGGGATGGTAGATGGACTATTAAGCTTGGTTCCAGCAGCAAAAGTTGGGCACATCGGTATGTACCGTGATGAAGAAACCCTTCAACCAGTAGAATACTTGGTAAAATTACCTGAAGATATCGACCAACGTCAAATCTTTGTGGTTGACCCTATGCTTGCAACTGGTGGTTCAGCAATCTTGGCTGTTGATTCCCTTAAAAAACGTGGGGCTTCAAACATCAAGTTTGTCTGTCTGGTATCTGCTCCTGAAGGAGTAAAAGCTCTCCAAGAAGCTCACCCAGATGTAGAAATCTTTACTGCAGCTTTAGATGAACGTTTGAACGAACATGGCTATATTGTTCCAGGTCTTGGTGACGCAGGAGACCGCTTGTTCGGTACAAAATAAGATTCTAAGCATACACTAAAACTGTTCATTGGTTTTAGTCTCGAAAGGAGGTTGAATTTTTGTGTCTGTCTTTAGGATAGAGCAAAGATTTGACCTTTTTTGACCAAAAAGATATAATAGACCTGTATCGAGTCGTTTGACTAAGAAAAATTGAAATCAGAAGGAGAACTGAATGATTCCTGTAGTTATTGAACAAACAAGTCGTGGAGAACGTTCATATGACATTTACTCACGTCTTTTAAAAGATCGTATCATCATGTTGACTGGACCAGTCGAAGACAATATGGCAAACTCAGTCATCGCCCAATTGCTCTTCTTGGATGCCCAAGATAGTACAAAAGATATTTACCTTTATGTAAATACACCAGGTGGGTCTGTATCAGCTGGTTTGGCAATCGTTGATACCATGAACTTTATCAAGGCAGATGTCCAAACTATCGTTATGGGGATGGCAGCTTCAATGGGAACAATTATTGCTTCAAGTGGAGCAAAAGGTAAACGTTTCATGCTTCCAAATGCAGAGTACATGATTCACCAACCAATGGGTGGTACAGGTGGTGGTACTCAGCAAACAGATATGGCCATCGCTGCTGAACACTTGCTTAAAACTCGTAAGACTTTGGAGCAAATTCTTGCAGATAACTCTGGTAAGTCAGTTGAGCAAATCCATGCAGATGCTGAACGTGATTACTGGATGAGTGCTCAAGAAACACTTGAATATGGTTTCATTGATGAAATTATGGCTAATAATTCTTTGAATTAATCTACTAAAGCAAACTCGACTGGGTTTGCTTTTTTTGGTATAATAAGAGGAAGATTACTAGAAGGAAGATGAATTATGTTTCAAAAAGAAAATCGGTCTGGTCTGATTATCTACCTATACTATAATCGTGATGCAAAAAAACTCGCAAATTATGGCGATATTTGTTATCACTCTAAAAAACACCGTTATCTACAACTATATGTCCCAACAGAAGAAGTAGAAAACCTGGTAGGTCGTTTAGGTAAAGAGAAATTTATCAAGAAAGTGAGACGATGTCATATCCAAGAATTAGAAACTCCTTTCGTTGGTAACCTCTATAAAAACACCGAAAACGTTATCATTTAAAAATTAAGGTAAACTTGTTGACAATTTTCTGATAATTCGGTATATTCTTAACATGTAATTTAAATTAAGAAATTAAAAGGAGATAAACATGAAGAAAAAATTCGCATTATCACTTGTAGCTCTTGCAAGTGTAGCTGTTTTAGCAGCCTGTGGAGAAGTGAAGTCAGGAGCTTCAAATACAACTGGTAACCCAATTGATGAAAAAGTTGTAAAAATTGGTTTCAACTTTGAAGAAACTGGAGCTGTAGCATCTTACGGTTCATCTGAGCAAAAAGGTGCTCAACTTGCGGTTGATGAAATCAACGCAGCAGGTGGTATCGACGGAAAACAAATCGAAGTAGTAGATAAAGATAACAAATCTGAAACTGCTGAAGCTGCTTCTGTTTCAACAAACCTTGTTACTCAATCTAAAGTTGCTGCAATCGTAGGACCTGCGACTTCAGGTGCAACTGCAGCAGCAGTAGCAAATGCTACACAAGCTGGGGTTCCATTGATTTCTCCAAGTGCTACTCAAGATGGTTTGACAAAAGGTCAAGATTTCCTTTTCATCGGAACCTTCCAAGATAGCTTCCAAGGGAAAATCATTTCTAACTACGTTTCAAATAAATTGAATGCTAAGAAAGTTGTCTTGTACACAGATAACTCAAGTGACTACGCTAAAGGAATTGCAAAATCATTCCGTGATTCATTCTCAGGTGAAATCGTAGCAGATGAAACGTTTGTTTCAGGTGACACTGACTTCCAAGCAGCTTTGACAAAAATCAAAGATAAAGACTTTGATGCAATCGTATTGCCAGGTTACTACACAGAAGCTGGTAAGATTGTAAACCAAGCTCGTGGTATGGGAATTGATAAACCAATCATCGGTGGTGACGGATTTAACGGTGCAGAATTTGTTCAACAAGCAACAGCTGAACGCGCATCAAATATCTACTTCATCTCAGGATTCTCAACTACTGTTGATGTTTCAGATAAAGCAAAAGCTTTCCTTGAAGCTTACCGTGCAAAATACAACGAAGATCCTTCAACATTCGCAGCTCTTGCTTATGACTCAGTTTACCTTGTAGCTAACGCAGCAAAAGGTGCAAAAACTTCAGTTGATCTCAAGAACAACCTTGCTAAAACACAAAACTTCGAAGGTGTTACAGGTCAAACAAGCTTTGACGCAGATCACAACACTGTGAAAACAGCCTTCATGATGACCATGAATAATGGTAAAGTAGAAGCGGCAGAAGTCGTAAAACCTTAATTTTATAGATATCGTAAATGGGGAATGAGCTTTTACTCACTCCCTGTTTCGGTATTTATAAAGGGATTATTTTTTTATAAAATCCTAAAAATAAAACTTAGAAAGAGTGAACCATATGCTTCAACAACTTGTCAATGGTTTGATCCTAGGGAGTGTTTATGCGCTGCTAGCCTTGGGTTATACCATGGTTTATGGAATTATCAAACTCATTAACTTTGCCCACGGTGATATCTACATGATGGGTGCTTTCATGGGTTATTTCTTGATTAATTCCCTTCAATTAAATTTCTTTTTAGCTTTAATTTTATCGATGATTGGTTCAGCCATTCTCGGTGTTATCATTGAGTTTCTAGCTTATCGCCCACTGCGTCATTCAACTCGTATCTCTGTACTGATTACAGCTATCGGGGTATCCTTCTTATTGGAATATGGAATGGTCTATCTGGTGGGGGCCAATACACGTGCCTTCCCTCAAGCAATCCAAACTGTACGATACGACTTGGGACCAATTAGTCTTACAAATATCCAATTGTTGATTTTGACTGTCTCAATTGTCTTAATGATTCTTTTGCAACTTATCGTACAAAAAACCAAGATGGGGAAAGCAATGCGTGCTGTTTCTGTAGACAGCGATGCAGCTCAATTGATGGGGATTAACGTGAACCGTACAATCAGCTTTACCTTTGCTTTGGGTTCAGCTTTGGCTGGAGCAGCAGGTGTCTTGATTGCCCTTTACTACAACTCTCTCGAACCATTGATGGGAATGACTCCAGGTATTAAATCTTTCGTTGCTGCCGTTCTTGGTGGTATCGGTATCATCCCTGGTGCAGCTCTTGGAGGTTTTGTAATTGGTCTATTGGAAACTTTTGCAATCGCTTTTGGATTGTCAGATTTCCGTGATGCCATCGTGTATGGAATCTTGCTCTTAATCTTGATTGTTCGTCCAGCTGGTATCCTTGGTAAGAATGTGAAAGAGAAGGTGTAAACAATGAAAGTAAATGTAAAAGCTAATATTCTCTGGATATTCCTTTTGTTGCTTGGATATGGTATGATTAGTCTCTTAGTTTCACTTGGTATTTTAAACCTTTTCCATATTCAAATTCTGGAACAAATCGGTATCAACATTATTCTTGCAGTAGGACTTAACCTGATTGTTGGTTTCTCTGGTCAATTTTCACTTGGACATGCTGGATTTATGGCTATCGGTGCCTATGCAGCAGCTATTATTGGATCAAAATCTCCAACTTATGGTGCCTTCTTTGGAGCTATGTTGCTCGGCGCCATCATTGCTGGTTTGGTTGCCCTCATCGTAGGAATTCCTACCCTTCGTTTGAAGGGGGATTATCTTGCAGTTGCGACACTTGGGGTTGCTGAGATTATTCGTATCTTGATTGTCAATGGTGGTAGCCTAACTAATGGAGCTGCAGGTATTTTAGGGATTCCAAGCTTCACTAACTGGCAAATGGTATATATCTTTGCCGTGATTACAACGATTTTTACATTGAACTTTCTACGTAGTCCAATCGGTCGTTTAACCTTGTCTGTTCGTGAAGATGAAATTGCGGCTGAGTCAGTAGGGGTCAATACAACAAAAATCAAAATTATTGCTTTTGTATTTGGAGCTATGACTGCAAGTATTGCAGGATCACTCCAAGCAGGATTTGTCGGTTCAGTTGTACCAAAAGATTATAGTTTTATCAACTCTATCAACGTTTTGATCATCGTTGTATTTGGTGGTTTGGGATCAATCACAGGATCAATTGTCGCTGCCATTGTTCTTGGTATTTTGAATATGTTACTCCAAGACGTTGCTAGCGTTCGTATGATTATCTATGCTTTGGCTTTAGTACTTGTTATGATTTTCAGACCAGGTGGACTCCTTGGTACATGGGAATTGAGCCTGTCACGTCTCTTTAAAAAAGGTAAGAAGGAGGGACAAAACTAATGGCATTACTTGAAGTAAAAAACTTAACCAAACATTTTGGTGGTTTGACGGCTGTTGGAGATGTAACTCTCGAATTGCATGAAGGTGAACTTGTTGGCTTGATTGGGCCGAATGGAGCGGGCAAAACAACTCTTTTCAACTTGCTGACAGGAGTTTATGAACCGAGTGAAGGAACTGTTACTTTGGATGGGCACCTACTAAATGGAAAGCAACCTTATAAAATCGCATCCCTTGGTTTAGGGCGTACCTTCCAAAATATTCGTCTTTTTAAAGACTTAACTGTTTTAGACAATGTTCTCATCGCATTTAGCAATCATCATAAACAACATGTATTTGCTAGTTTCTTGCGCTTGCCAGCTTTCTATAAAAATGAAGAAGAATTGAAAGCCAAAGCTTTAGAATTACTAAAAATCTTTGATTTAGATGGTGATGCTGAAACTTTAGCTAAAAACTTAGCTTATGGTCAACAACGTCGTTTGGAGATTGTTCGTGCTCTTGCCACAGAACCTAAAATTCTTTTCTTGGATGAACCTGCAGCGGGAATGAATCCACAAGAAACGGCAGAATTGACTGAGTTGATTCGTCGTATCAAGGATGAATTCAACATTACTATCATGCTGATTGAACATGATATGAACTTGGTCATGGAAGTTACTGAACGTATCTATGTTCTCGAGTACGGTCGTTTGATTGCTCATGGAACACCAGATGAAATCAAGAACAATAAACGCGTTATCGAAGCTTATCTTGGAGGTGAAGCCTAATGTCTATGTTAAAAGTTGAAAACCTCTCAGTACACTACGGTATGATTCAAGCTGTACGTGATGTAAGCTTTGAAGTCAATGAAGGAGAAGTTGTTTCTCTTATCGGGGCCAACGGTGCTGGTAAAACAACCATCCTTCGTACTCTATCAGGACTTGTTCGTCCAAGTTCTGGTCGAATTGAATTTTTAGGTCAAGAAATCCAAAAGATGCCTGCGCAAAAGATTGTAGCATCAGGACTTTCTCAAGTGCCAGAAGGCCGTCATGTCTTCCCTGGTTTGACAGTTATGGAAAACTTGGAGATGGGAGCCTTTCTTAAGAAGAACCGTGAAGAGAATCAAGCAAATTTGAAGAAAGTATTTTCACGTTTCCCACGTTTGGAAGAACGTAAAAATCAAGATGCGGCTACCCTATCTGGTGGTGAGCAACAGATGCTTGCTATGGGACGTGCACTTATGTCGACTCCTAAACTTCTTCTCTTAGATGAACCTTCAATGGGACTTGCACCAATTTTCATTCAAGAAATTTTTGATATCATCCAAGATATTCAAAAACAAGGGACAACCGTTCTTTTGATTGAACAAAATGCCAATAAAGCACTTGCCATCGCAGATCGAGGATATGTACTTGAAACAGGTAAGATTGTTCTTTCAGGAACAGGCAAAGAACTCGCAGCCTCAGACGAAGTCAGAAAAGCATATCTAGGTGGCTAAAAATTGCGGCAGCAATCATACAATCTACATAAGTATAAGATTAAGGGCTCTAAGTTGAGCTCTTTTTCATAAAGTCCTTCAGATTTTTCTGAATCTTGAAAAAGAAATGAAAGCGTTTGATAGCTTTCCGTAAAAAGTGTATAATAAAACTATAAACATAAAGGAGATTTCCTATGGCAGTTAAAGATTTTATGACACGCAAGGTCGTTTATATCAGTCCTGATACAACTGTTGCACACGCAGCAGATTTGATGCGCGAACAAGGCTTGCACCGTCTCCCTGTTATTGAGAATGATAAATTAGTAGGCTTGGTAACAGAAGGTACAATCGCTGAAGCTAGTCCTTCAAAAGCGACTAGTCTTTCAATCTTCGAGATGAATTATCTGCTTAATAAGACAAAAGTAAAAGACGTCATGATTCGAGATGTTGTTACTGTTTCAGGATATGCTAGTTTGGAAGATGCAACCTATCTCATGCTCAAAAATAAGATTGGTATCTTACCAGTTGTTGATAATGGTCAATTGTATGGCGTTATAACAGATCGAGATGTATTCAGAGCCTTTCTTGAAATTGCTGGTTACGGTGAAGAAGGTATCCGTGTTCGTTTTATCACAGAAAATGAAGTTGGGGTGCTTGGTAAGATTGTTTCTCTAATCGTTGAAGAAAATCTTAATATTTCTCATACCGTTAATATCCCTCGTAAAGATGGTAAGATTGTTATTGAAGTTCAAATTGAGGGAACAGTTGATCTTAGTTCTTTGAAGAAGAAATTTGAGGATGAAAATATTCTCGTAGATGAAATTACCCAGACTTCTGCAAAGAAACTCTAAAAAGTAAACAATTATTGTTTTATACTTGCGAAAAAAATTTTTTTCTAGTATAATAGTTTATTGTGAGCAAACCTCACTTACCCCATGCAAAGACTTGGGGTCATTAGACCAAAAGGAGGAACATATCAATGGCTAAATACGAAATTCTTTATATCATTCGTCCAAACATTGAAGAAGAAGCTAAAAACGCTTTGGTAGCACGTTTCGATTCTATCTTGACTGACAACGGTGCAACTGTTGTTGAATCAAAAGATTGGGAAAAACGTCGTCTTGCATACGAAATCCAAGATTTCCGTGAAGGACTTTACCACATCGTTAACGTTGAAGCAAACGATGACGTAGCTCTTAAAGAGTTTGACCGTCTTTCAAAAATCAACGCTGACATTCTTCGTCACATGATCGTCAAACTTGACGCGTAAGAAGGTAGATTATGATTAACAATGTTGTACTTGTAGGGCGTATGGTACGTGACGCTGAGTTGCGTTATACCCCATCAAATGTAGCAGTAGCTACTTTTACTCTTGCAGTAAACCGTACATTCAAGAGTCAAAATGGTGAACGTGAGGCTGATTTTATCAATGTCGTAATGTGGCGCCAACAGGCTGAAAACCTTGCTAACTGGGCTAAAAAAGGCTCACTTATCGGGGTTACAGGTCGTATCCAGACTCGTAGTTACGATAACCAGCAAGGACAACGTGTCTACGTGACTGAAGTCGTAGCTGAAAATTTCCAAATGTTGGAAAGCCGTAGCGTGCGTGAAGGTCAAACTGGTGGAGGTCATTCTGCACCAACTGCTAATCATGCAGCACCTACAAATTCAGTACCTGACTTTTCACGTGATGAAAATCCATTTGGATCAACCAATCCTTTGGATATTTCAGATGATGATTTACCATTCTAATGGACAATTAATACTATAAAGGAGAAAAAACATGGCTCAACAACGTCGTGGCGGATTCAAACGCCGTAAAAAAGTTGATTACATCGCAGCAAACAAAATTGAATATGTTGATTACAAAGATACTGAGCTTCTTAGCCGTTTCGTTTCAGAACGTGGGAAAATCCTTCCTCGTCGTGTAACTGGAACTTCAGCGAAGAACCAACGTAAAGTAACAACAGCTATCAAACGCGCTCGCGTAATGGCTTTGATGCCTTTCGTAAACGAAGATTAAAAAAGAGGTCCAGTGGACCTCTTTTTCATGAGCTTGAAAATAAGAAAGCGAATTAAGACCCTTACGGATCTTTTTTTCACGAGCCTTGAAATGAGAGAGCGAGTTGAGGTCCAGTGGACCTCTTTTTCATGAGCTCAGCGAGTAAGACCTGGCTGGTTTTTTTCTTTCTCTAAAACGTGCTATAATGATAGTAGTAATTCTAAAGGAGTATCTTATGAAGGGAAACGCTATTATTAGAAAAATGATTGAATCGGATATCCAACACCTGTCCCAAGGTTTTATCAATCAGGGTTGGCCTAGTAGAGAGGAGAATTTAACTCGATACTTTAAGGAGCAAGAAAGTGGGGAGAGAGAAGTCTTAGTTGCAGAGGTCGAGAGTGCTGTAGCGGGCTTGCCCTCTGCTAAACATGGTCCTTTTGCAGAAATCTATCCAGAACTTTCAGATTTCAATGTCTTTGAGACTTTTCAAAATCAAGGTATTGGAAATCTCTTGATGGAAGAAGCGGAAAAACGAGTTAAACTCGTATCTGATAAGGTGACGCTTGGTGTTGGGCTCCACTCAGGTTATGGACCTGCTCAGATATTGTACATCAGACGAGGTTATATTCCAGATGGTTCGGGAGTTTGGTATTAGAACTATCCAGTGGCGATGAATGCTACTTGTGAAGATATCGGTGACCTTGTTTTATATCTGTCAAAAAATTTGATTTAAGATAGATTTTATAAGGTTTAACTTTAAAATAGCAAGAAGTCGTAAACTCCTTTTTCATTCGAAAAAGGTTTTTTTTGTTTGTAATTTTGAAAACAGATCATCGGAATTCAATATAGTTCACTATATTAAAATACAAATATAAGAGTTTTTGAAAGATTACTAAAACCCTTTATTACAAAAGGGTTTCACAGTGTTACAAAATTATTAAAACCATTAGTGTATTCTAAAAAAAATTGACATTTAATTTAAATATAGTTAAAATAATTAAGATAATCAAATTAATTGATTCTTGAAATATTCTATATTCGAATCAATATTATGTGTCAAATTTTATGATGTTTAAAGGAAACCATAATGGAAAAACTTAAAGTGATGGTTGTTTTTGGAACGCGTCCAGAAGCCATCAAAATGGCCCCTTTAGTGTTGGAATTGCAAAAGCATAGTGAACGTATTGAAACAATCACCGTTGTAACTGCACAACACCGTCAAATGTTAGATCAGGTTCTTGAAACATTCCGTATTCAACCGAACTATGATTTAGATATTATGGGGAAAAATCAGTCGCTTTTAGATATCACTGGGAAAATTCTCCAGAAGTTTGATCCTATTGTCAAACAAGAACTTCCAGATATGATTTTGGTTCACGGAGATACCACAACGACTTTTGTAGCTAGTCTTGTTGCCTTCTATAATCAAGTTCGTATTGGGCATGTGGAAGCTGGTTTGAGAACCTTTGATAAGTATTCTCCATTTCCAGAAGAGATGAATCGTCAAATGACTGATAATCTAGCAGATCTTTATTTCGCTCCAACGAGTGAGAGTAAAGAAAATCTTCTAAAGGAAAACCATCCGGAATCTTCCATTATTATCACTGGGAACACTGCCATTGATGCATTAAAATTAACGGTTCAATCTGATTACTATCATGAAGTTCTAGATCAGTTGGATCCGTTAAAAAAATTAGTTTTGGTAACAATGCACCGTCGTGAAAACCAAGGTCAACCCATGCGAGATGTTTTTACTGCCTTGCGCGAAATGGTAGATGTTCACTCTGAATTGGAAGTTGTCTATCCTGTCCACCTTAGTCCTGCAGTGCAAGAGGCTGCTAAGAATATCCTCTCTGGCCATGAGAGAATCCATTTGATTGAACCTTTGGATGTACTGGATTTCCATAATTTGGCATCTAAAAGTTATTTTATCATGACGGACTCTGGTGGTGTTCAAGAAGAAGCTCCTTCTCTAGGGAAACCAGTTCTTGTGCTTCGTGATACAACTGAGCGTCCAGAAGGAGTGCGAGCGGGAACCTTAAAATTAGTTGGAACAGATCCTAACCGCGTAAAAGAGGCAATGTCAGCCCTATTAACCGATGAAAAACTCTACAAAGATATGTCTCAGGCTCCGAATCCTTACGGTGACGGAAGAGCTTCAGAACGAATTGTAAAAGCAATTCAACATTACTTTGGATTGACGGAAGCTGCACCTGAATTTAGAGAAGGAGATGAAGCGTAATGAAAAGTTGGGTTAAATTTAGGAACTGGTCTATTGCTTTAATTGGATTTGAGTTATTTCTCCTAGTGTTTTGTGGGCTTTATGCTAGACAACTCTTACTTGAACAAATCTTATTTTTCTTCTTAGCTTTGTTTGCTGCCTTGGTATTATCTGATTTGTTGTTGACTTGGACAATACTGTTAAGCTTTGGTCTAGGTATTATCTTTTTAGTTCTGGGAATTGTGTACATTCCTAGTCTTCAAATTTTTATTTTTCTCTTTAGTTTTCCTGTTTTAATCGGAATTTTAATTAAGATTCGTTATTATATCTTTAAGATGGTTTCCAAAGTACAGGATCAAGAAAAAGAAGCTTCTGCAGACTATGAATCTATGCTTTCTTCTCAAAACGAAGGAATACAGGCTCTCTTAATTCATTGGTCACACGAAGATTTGTTCTTCCAGATTAAACCTAAAGAATACAATCGTATGCTTAGTCGGATTCAAGATGTCATTTCGCAAAAACTGATGTACAATGATAAACTCTATTATATTTCAGAGGGGAATTTCCTTGTTTTGTCTGATAGCAATCAACATTCCTTGAAGGAAATCTATTTCAATGATTTGAAGGAAAAATTAGAAGAGTTGATTTTTCATGGAGAAGATGGGAATCAAGCAATTCAATTTCAAACGGGTTACTTGGTAGTTGACTCAGAAAATAGAGACAAAAATCAACACTACTCTGATATCATTAGTCATTTAAAACGTCAGTTAGAGACGGATGTAATTGTAGAATATTAGGAGGAAAAAATGAATCTGACAGATACATTCTGGGGAATTGCTTTTGGAGTAAGTCTCGTATTTGGCATTTGTTTTGTCATATTATTTGTTGCATACAAAGTTCTATACCATCGAGTGAATAAAAATTTTAAGGCGGTGAATCATGATTAGTCAAATATTGATGATTTTTACCTTGATTTCTATCTGGGTTTCCTTAGCCTGGGGCTTGGTCATTCTCTTTTCAGCGGTTCACTTCTGGTTCAAGCATAGTGATTTTCGTGTCGATACAACACCATTACCATACTATCCTAAGGTGACGATTGTCGTTCCAGCCCATAATGAAGATGTGGTTATTGCACAGACAGCTAAAGCTATCCTAGATTTGAATTATCCTCATGATCGTGTGGAATTGCTCTTGTTTGCAGATAATTGTTCAGATAACACTTATGAAGAGTGTCTAGCTGTTAAAGCGATGCCAGAGTATGCTGAAAGAAATCTGACCATTATCAATCGTAGTGGTACAGGAGGTAAAGCCGGAGTTCTTAATGATGCTTTGGAGATGGCTACTGGAGATTATATCTGTGTCTATGATGCTGATGCTATGCCTGAAAAAAATGCTCTTTATTTCCTTGTCAAGGAAGTCATGAAGGATCCAGAACGTCATGTGGCATCTTTTGGTAGAAATAAGACGCGTAATGCAAATCAGAATTTCTTGACACGTTGTATCAACCAAGAAATCGTCGTTACCCAGCGCGTTCACCATGTGGGTATGTGGCATCTCTTTAAGATTGGTCGTATCCCAGGAACAAACTTTATCATTCAGACTGAGTTTGTAAAAAGTATTGGTGGTTGGAGAAACGGTGCCTTAACAGAAGATACCGACATCTCCTTTAAGATTATGCAGAGTGGGAAATTGATTGCCCTTGCTTATAATTCAGAGGCCTTCCAACAAGAGCCAGAGACTTTAAAGAGTTATTACATGCAACGGAAACGTTGGGCTAAGGGGAACTATGAAGTAGTCCTATCAAACTTTAAGCACCTATTTGGTAAAGGAAACTGGCGTGTTAAGTTAGAAGTCTTTAACTATTCTTGTATCTTCTTTTGGTTTAACTTTGCCATTGTTCTTTCGGATTTGATTTTCCTTGCTAATATAATCGCAATGCTTGTGCGTATATTTGTCCCTGACTTTGATATTCCATTTGCCTTTGATGCAAACAATATTTACATTACTCAATTAATGCTTTTCAACTGGATTCTGATGATTGGTCTATATCTGATGCAGATTATGATTGCATTAGCCAGCCAATTTGGACAAGCAACAAGCAAGCAGGTTTGGTTGGCTTTGCTGGCCTATTTCACTTATGCTCAACTATTTATCATAGTATCTATTGATTCGATTACTTCAATTGTCATGGACAAGATTCTTCGCAGAAAAGAGACTAAGTGGGTTAAAACCAAGCGCTTTGCAGGTTAGGAGGAATTATGAAACTGAATAAATTAAAATACGTATGGTTTGTTCTTATCCTTTCAATCTTTTGCCTAACCTTGTTCTTGGCGAGAGGAAGGAGCAAAATTGAAATGCGTAATCGTATCTATCATCAATGGAGTCAACAGTTCCTTGTTTCAGATGGGGATCAAACTTATGTTCGTACGACTAACAATAATGATGAAACAACTGTTTTATCGGAAGCTCAGAGTTACGGGATGCTTTTGACAGTTTATGCGGCTCAAAAAGGGCAAGCCAATCAGGAAAATTTTGATAGTCTTTATCGTTACTATAAAAATCATCGACTAGAGGGAACTCAGTTGATGTCTTGGAAACAAGTCATCAGTAACGGAAAAGAAACGGTTGAAAAGCATAATGCAACAGATGGCGATCTCTATATTGCTTATTCCTTGATCGAAGCTGCTAAGCAGTGGCCAGATAAGGCTCAGGAATATGAAGGTCAAGCCAAAAGTATCTTGATTGATATTCTTCGATTCAATTATAACGAGGATACTGGTGTTCTAAAGGTAGGAAATTGGGCGAAAAAAAATACGGATTTTTACTATTTGATGCGAACATCTGATACCCTACCTCATTATTTCCAAGTATTTTATAATCTAACTGGAGATAAACAATGGCTAGATATTAAGGATAAAATGCTTGGTCAACTTGAACAAATTAGTTCTCAGTCTGAGACTGGTCTCTTGCCAGATTTTATCTGGGTAGATAAGTCAGGTGCGCGTGTTGCTGAAGCCAATACGATTGAATCCCAATACGATGGAGCTTATTCCTATAATGCTTGTCGCTTGCCTTACCATTTGTCACAAAGTCAGGATGAAAGAAGCCAAAAACTCGTTCAAAAGATGATGGCTTTCTTTATGAAAGAGCGGCGTATCTACGCTGGCTATGATCTTCAAGGTAATGCCTTGAATCAATACCAAGCAGGTAGCTTCCTTGCTCCAATTACTTATGCAGCAAATAATAGTGAAGGTAGTTTAAAACTTCTTCAACAAAACAAATACATTTTCACTCAAGACTTACCATTGGATAATTATTATGACGCAACTATGATTACGATGATTGCTCTTGAGTTGTTTTAAAAAATAAAGAAGAGACTAGTTTTCCTAGTTCTCTTTTTTTGAGTTTTTGGACCAGGTTGAGGATTTACTTTTTTTAAAGAAAGGATTTTACCCGTGTTTATGGTATAATGGAAAGAGTGAATTAAAGGAGGTCTTACAATGGATGCCAAGTTAAGATACAAGGCTAAGAAGATTAAGATTATCTTTTTTGATATAGATGATACTTTACGAAATTCAAAGACTGGCTTTATTCCAAGTACTATTCCAACAGTGTTTCAACAATTACGCGAGAAGGGAATCTTGACAGGAATTGCGACTGGTCGAGGTATTTTCGGCGTCGTACCAGAGATTAAAGCCCTCAAACCTGATTTCTTTGTAACCTTGAATGGTGCCTATATTGAGGATAAAAAGGGCAATGTCATTTATAGTAACAAAATTGCTAAGGATAAGGTAGAAGAGTATATTGCTTGGACCAAGGAAGTAGGAATTGACTACGGTTTAGTGGGAAGTCATGCTGCTAAACTATCAAGGCGAACAGAGATGATTAGCCAGGCAATTGACCCGATTTATCCTAATTTAGAGGTGGACCCTGATTTTTATCAAAAAGAAGATATTTATCAGATGTGGACATTTGAGGATCAGGGAGATGACTTAACTTTGCCTGAAAGTTTAGCATCGACTTTACGTATGGTACGCTGGCATGAACATTCGTCAGATGTTGTGCCGATTTCCGGTTCAAAAGCAGCTGGAGTTGCCAAGGTGGTTGACCAATTAGGTTTAAAACCTGAAAACGTTATGGTTTTTGGGGACGGTCTTAACGATTTAGAACTCTTTGATTATGCAGGCATTAGTATTGCCATGGGTATTTCTCATGAAAAAATCAAAGAAAAAGCAGATTATATTACAAAAACATTAGAAGAAGATGGCATCTTTGATGCCTTAGAAGGATTTGGTATGGTAGAAAAAGAATTACATTTTCCACAAGTAGACATTGAAGCAGTAGATGGTCCAATTGCGACTATTAAAACAAATCACGGAGATATGCGCATTAAGCTTTTCCCTGAGCATGCACCAAAAACAGTAGCCAACTTTATTGCTCTATCAAAAGATGGTTACTATGACGGTGTCATTTTCCATCGTATTATTAAAGACTTTATGATTCAAGGTGGAGACCCAACTGGTACTGGTATGGGTGGCGAGTCTATCTATGGTGAGTCATTTGAAGATGAATTTTCAGAAGAGCTTTACAATGTTCGCGGAGCTCTTTCTATGGCAAATGCTGGTCCAAATACAAATGGTAGCCAGTTCTTTATCGTGCAAAATCAACACTTGCCATATTCTAAGAAGGAAATTGCACGTGGTGGTTGGCCAGAACCAATTGCGGAAATTTATGCTGAACAAGGTGGGACTCCTCATCTAGACCGCCGTCACACAGTATTCGGTCAACTTGCGGATGAAGCTTCTTATAAAGTTTTGGATGCTATTGCAGGTGTTGAAACAGGTGCAATGGACAAGCCAGTTGACGACGTAGTCATTGAAACTATTGAAATTGAGGACTAGAATGAAAATCGGTGATAAGCTAAATGGCCGTATTACTGGGATTCAGCCCTATGGTGCTTTTGTTGAGCTAGAGACAGGAGTGACTGGACTGATTCATATCTCAGAGATTCGGACAGGATTTATCGAAAATATCTATGAAGTTTTAAAAATCGGTGATGAAGTCCAGGTACAGGTAGTAGATTTTGATGAATATACTGGGAAAGCTAGCCTTTCCATTCGTACCTTGGAAGAAGAAAAGTATCAACTTCCTAGACGGAGACGTTTTTCGAATGATCGCATCAAACATGGTTTTGCACCGCTTGGTCGCATGATGCCTATTTGGACTCGAGAAGCCTTGGAGCATTTAAAGAAAAACAGTAATTGATAAATTTCTAACCATCTTTGATGTTATTTAATTTGTGGCAATAGAAGTATGAACGAAGAACAATTATTAAAATCAGGAGAGCGCATTAACCAACTCTTCTCTACAGATATCAAGATTATTCAAAATAGAGAGGTTTTCAGCTATTCGGTGGATAGTGTTCTTCTGTCGCGTTTTCCACGTTTCCCTAAAAATGGGTTGATAGTGGATTTCTGTGCAGGTAATGGAGCTGTTGGACTATTTGCCAGTAGTCGTACCAAGGCTAAAATACTCTCTGTAGAAATCCAAGAACGCCTGGCTGATATGGCTGAACGGTCGGTTCGTTTAAATGGCTTAGAAGAGCAGATGCAGGTTATTTGTGATGATTTGAAACATATGCCTAGCCACATTCAGGGGAGTAAGGTTGATTTGATTTTGTGCAATCCGCCTTATTTTAAGGTAGATCCAAATTCTAATCTGAACGAAAGCGAACATTACCTTTTAGCTCGGCATGAAATTACGACCAATCTCAAGGAAATTTGTCGTAGTGCTCAAAGTATTCTCAAATCAAATGGGCGTTTGGCTATGGTTCATCGTCCAGATAGATTATTAGATATTTTAGCTACACTCCAACAGCATAATCTAGCTCCAAAACGCCTACAATTTGTTTACCCTAAACGGGAGAAGGAAGCTAATATGCTTTTGATTGAGGCTATCAAGGACGGTTCCACTAGTGGCTTTAAGGTTTTACCACCACTCATTGTTCATAATAGTGATGGCTCCTATACACCAGAAATTCAAGAGATTTATTATGGATCATAAGGCTTATATGTATGTAGTTGAGTGTCATGATGGTTCTTACTATACAGGCTATACAACAGATGTGAAGAAACGAGTTGCTGTCCACAATAGTGGCAGAGGAGCTAAGTATACACGAGCTCGTTTGCCGGTAAAACTCATCTATGCAGAAGGTTTTGATAGTAAGGAAGAAGCAATGTCGGCTGAGGCCCTACTCAAACGGAATAAGAGAGCGCAAAAGGAAAGATTTTTATCTGAAAACCAAGAAAAAAATTTACTCAGTCATTTTGAAGAGTAGGGGGAGTTCTTTGACTCCTCTTACTTTTGTCAAAAATTGAAAAAAATGCTACAATAAAGAGAATAAAGAAACGAGGTATTATCATGTCTAAGATTCTAGTATTTGGTCACCAAAATCCAGATTCAGATGCTATCGGTTCATCTGTAGCCTTTGCTTATCTTGCAAAAGAAGCTTACGGCTTGGATACAGAAGCAGTGGCCCTTGGAACTCCAAATGAAGAAACAGCTTTTGTATTGAATTATTTTGGTGTAGAAGCACCACGTGTGATTACATCAGCGAAAGCAGAAGGTGCAGAACAAGTTATCTTAACAGACCACAATGAATTCCAACAATCTGTTTCAGATATCGCTGAAGTAGAAGTATATGGTGTGGTGGATCACCACCGTGTGGCTAACTTTGAAACTGCCAGCCCACTTTACATGCGTT
>CAUUTJ010000018.1:0-26055 GCA_963548045.1 uncultured Streptococcus sp. | reverse complement strand
CTGCTGATAGCATGATTCGCTTTGATATGAGTGAATACATGGAAAAACACAGCGTGGCTAAACTCGTTGGTGCCCCTCCAGGATACGTAGGCTATGATGAAGCAGGTCAATTGACTGAAAAAGTTCGTCGTAACCCCTACTCACTGATCCTCTTGGATGAAGTTGAAAAAGCCCATCCAGATGTTATGCATATGTTCCTTCAAGTCTTGGATGATGGTCGTTTAACAGATGGTCAAGGTCGGACTGTTAGCTTTAAAGACGCCATCATTATCATGACCTCAAATGCAGGTACAGGTAAGGCAGAAGCTAGCGTTGGTTTTGGTGCTGCTCGAGAAGGTCGTACCAACTCTGTCCTTGGAGAATTGGGTAATTTCTTTAGTCCAGAATTCATGAACCGTTTTGATGGCATTATCGAATTTAAAGCTCTTAGCAAAGAAAATCTCCTTCAAATCGTTGACCTCATGCTGGATGATGTGAATAAGCGACTCTCAAGCAATAATATCCATCTTGATGTTACAGAAAAGGTCAAGGAAAAACTTGTAGACCTTGGTTACGATCCAAAAATGGGTGCTCGTCCACTACGCCGTACCATTCAAGACTATATCGAAGATGCGATTACGGACTACTACCTTGAAAACCCTAGCGAAAAAGATCTCAAGGCAGTCATGACAAGTAAAGGTAAAATCGTGATTAAGTCAAAAAATAAAACGGAAACAGTCGAGTCAAACGACTAGTTCCTCACATACAAAAGAATGTTCTTGCTTGACAGTAAGAGCATTCTTTACTATTATAGAAAGAAAGCGCACTCACGAAGGAGAATCTTATGACAATTCCAACATTTGGAGAAAAAAAAGAGGGAGTAACCTACAAAAATAGATATGGCGTTTATGCAGTCATTCCAGACCAAAACCATGAAAAGATTATTCTCGTTCAAGCTCCAAATGGTGCATGGTTCTTACCTGGTGGGGAGATTGAAGCAGGCGAAAACCATCTCGAAGCTCTCAAACGAGAACTGATTGAAGAATTGGGTTTTACTGCTGAAATCGGCACCTATTATGGACAAGCGGATGAGTATTTCTATTCTAGTCATCGTGATACCTACTACTATAACCCAGCCTATCTCTATGAAGCCACTTCTTATCAAGAAATTCAAAAACCTTTAGAAGACTTTAATCATCTAGCTTGGTTCCCAATTGATGAAGCTATTGCAAACTTGAAACGTGGCAGTCATAAATGGGCAATCGAAGCTTGGAAAAAACAGCATCAAATTTAAGCTAACTTTTCCAATTTCCCTAAAAAGTGCTATAATAGACATAGAAACACAGGAGGAAACCTTATGAAGCTCATCAATACTACAAACTCACACTCGCTTCTTGTTAAAAATCAGTTAGAAAGTACTGACGCAACGCTTGTAGAAGTTTATTCTGCAGGTAATACAGATGTTATTTTTACTCAGGCACCGCTTCATTACGAAATCCTCATTTCCAATAAACACCGTGCAATCCGTGAAAAAGAAATCGAGAAAATCCAAGAATTCTTCTTAAATCGTAAAATTGATAAACAAGCTATTGATGAAGCAAATATCAAAACCCTCTATTCTGATAAATTGATTGAAATTTCAATTCCAACAAAATAGATTCTAACTAGACTTTAAATCTACCCCGCAAGGTTAAACTGTGTGGGGTCTTTTCATACCTACTTTTCTAATAGAAATTTTAGAAAAACTTCATTTCTTTATACTTTTTGTGAATATTTCACATTAAAATCGAAAAAAAGAAGAAATTTAGTTATAATAGTTAGAGAGATTTTATGAAGGAGTGTGAAATGAAAGAAATAGTATATAGAGAAGCCAAGCTAGATGAATACCAAAAAATTGGAAAAGTATTGGCTGGAGCCTTTATGGACTATCCTTTTATGACTCTTATCAAAGATGATTTAAAGAAACCAGAATACTACCCAGCCTTTCTAGAATTGTTGGATAGCCTTTTGACCAGACTCTACATCAAGGGAGAGACTTGTCTAGTCGCTGAACGAGACGGAGAAATCCTGGCAGTCGCTCTTTTACAACAGAAGGATTTTTCTATTCTATCTTATTTATTAAATGGGATTATCAAGCTTTTCCGTTTTATTACACCACGGAACCTCTTGAAGTATCTAGATTTGGTAGAACGTTCTGAACAGCATTTAAAAAGATCGGGCAATTTTGATTGGTATTTGATGATGCTAGGAGTCAATGCCTCTAGTCAACATCAAGGTATCGGTAGTGCTTTTCTACAAGAAGGTGTCGAGCCCTATCTCAAATCCAAGGGTTGCAAACGCTTGGGCTTGATCACCAGCACTGAGAAAAATGTGTGCTTCTATGAAAAAAACAAGTATGAATTACTTGATTCGATGATGTTGGAATATGGAACAAAGTCTATTGGAAACTGGGCTTTTGTAAAAATACTGGATAAGTAATTGTAAACTAAAAAAGATTGGTCATTACACCAATCTTTTTCTTTTTTATTTCACTGCTTCTTTCAAGGCTTCTACCTTGTCTAAACGTTCCCATGGAAGATCGATATCTGTACGTCCCATATGTCCATAAGCCGCTGTTTGACGGTAGATTGGACGTTTGAGGTCAAGCATTTGGATGATTCCTGCTGGGCGAAGGTCAAAGATTTGACGCGCTGCTGCTTCTAATTTGCTTTCAGCAACTGTTCCTGTACCGAAGGTGTCGATACGAACAGATACAGGGTGAGCTACCCCGATCGCGTATGCCAATTGCACTTCTGCTTTCTTAGCAAGCCCTGCTGCCACGATGTTTTTTGCAATATAGCGAGCCGCATAAGAAGCGGAACGGTCAACCTTAGTCGCATCCTTACCAGAGAAGGCACCACCACCATGACGTGAGTAACCACCATAGGTATCTACGATAATCTTACGACCAGTCAAACCTGAGTCACCTTGAGGTCCACCGATAACGAAACGACCGGTTGGATTGATGAAGAATTTTGTCTCATCATCAAGATAAGATGCTGGAATCACTTCCTTGATCACCTTGTTAATCACATCTTCATGGATTTGTTCATTGCTGACTTCTGGATCGTGTTGGGTTGAAATAACAACTGTATCCACGCGCACTGGTTGGTCATTTTCATCGTACTCAACTGTAACTTGAGATTTGGCATCTGGACGAAGATAGCTGATTTCCCCAGACTTACGAAGCTCTGCTAAACGACGAACCAACTTGTGACTGAGTGAGATTGGAAGTGGCATGAGTTCTTCAGTTTCATCCACCGCAAAACCAAACATGAGACCTTGGTCTCCAGCTCCAATCAAATCAAGTGGATCTTGATCTGCATTTCCACGAACTTCCAAGGCTTCATTAACCCCTTGGGCAATATCAGGAGATTGTTCCACCAAAGATGGGTGTACTCCTACAGTCTCAGCAGAGAATCCATATTCCGTATTGGTATAACCAATCTCTGCAATGGTATCACGAACCACACGGTTAATATCCACATAAGCAGTCGTTGAAATCTCACCGAAGACATGCACGGAACCAGTATAAACAGCTGTTTCGGCAGCCACGTGAGCTTCTGGATCTTGCTCTAAAATAGCATCTAAAATAGCATCTGAAATTTGGTCTGCAATCTTATCTGGATGCCCCTCAGATACAGATTCAGACGTGAATAATTTACGTTCTGACATAAAAATGTCCCCCCTTAAAAAATAATCGTTATAGAGTTACAAAGTACTGGTAGGAAGAGTATTTACAATCAAACCTACCACCTTATCGGGACCATATAACCTAACTATTATAACACGAAACTTTGAAAAATTCTCGTATGATTACTATTTTTCTTCATAGGAAAATGTTTTCTAATCCCAACCAAATAAAAAACTCTTAAAGTAAGAGGGATTTCCTACTTTAAGAGAGATGTTACACTTAATTATTTTCTAGATAAAATTCAAAACGTTCCCCGACATATTGGCTCTTTACATACTCAAAAGCTGTACCGTCATCAAAGTAAGAAACCTGAGTCAGACCTAAAATGGCATGCCCTTTTTCTACTTCCAGATAATGAGCAATTTTTTCCTTGGCCAAGCGAGCATAAATAGTCTGGTGCGATTTCCCAATTCGATAACCATGTTTCTGCAAGGTTTGGAAAAAGTGTTTTGTTACTTCTTCTTTTTTGAAATTTTTGATAAATTTCTCAGGAATGGAAGCTACTTCATAAACAACTGGTAATTGATCCGCATAACGAACACGTTCCATACGAATGATATTTTCAGTTGGCTCCACACCTAGTTTTTCAACTTCTTCCTCTGTTGGGATTGTTCTGCGGTAAGAAATCAGGTGACTAGATGGAGTTTTCCCTTGAGCTTTAACAATTTCCGTAAAACTAGTTGTTCCACGCATTTTTTCCTGAACGCGCGTACTAGACACAAAGGTCCCGCTACCGACGCGGCGTTCCAAAACCCCCTCTTCGACTAGAAGAGAAATAGCCTGACGCAAGGTCATGCGACTAACCTCAAATTCCTCAGCTAGATCTCGCTCGCTAGGAAGTCTCTCTCCAATCTTCCAATGTCCCTCATCGATGTCTTTTTTGATTTGGTCATGGATTTTCATATAAGCTGGTAACATGCTTGCTCACTTCTTTTCTTTATTTTTTCCATTGTACCGTATCTGATATGTAAAAGTCAAACATCACTTGTTTAGTTGGTAATTGCGATTCATTTATGATAGAATATTCAAGAAGATATTTCTTTTAAGAAAGGGAAAAGATGACCAACATTTCAACTGATTTGCAAGATGTCGAAAAGATCATCGTACTGGACTATGGTAGCCAGTATAACCAACTTATCTCACGCCGTATCCGTGAGATTGGTGTCTTTTCAGAACTAAAAAGTCACAAGATTTCGGCTGACGAAGTCCGTGCTATCAATCCTATCGGGATTGTACTTTCAGGTGGTCCAAACTCTGTTTACGAAGAAGGATCGTTTGATATTGATCCAGAGATTTTTGAACTTGGAATTCCGATTTTGGGAATCTGCTATGGTATGCAGCTATTGACTCACAAGCTTGGTGGTAAGGTTGTTCCTGCAGGCGATGCTGGTAACCGTGAATACGGTCAATCAACATTGACTCACACAGAATCAGCTCTTTTTGCGGGTACTCCAGATGAGCAACTTGTCTTGATGAGCCACGGTGATGCTGTAACGGAAATTCCTGCTGACTTTGTTCGTACTGGAACTTCTGCAGACTGTCCTTATGCATCTATTGAAAACCCTGATAAGAAAATTTACGGTATCCAATTCCACCCAGAAGTTCGCCACTCAGTTCACGGTTATGATATCCTTCGTAACTTTGCCTTGAATATCTGTGGTGCCAAAGGTGACTGGACTATGGATAACTTCATCGAGATGCAAATCAAACAAATCCGTGAAAAAGTTGGAGACAAACGTGTTCTCCTTGGTCTTTCAGGTGGTGTTGACTCTTCTGTTGTTGGGGTTCTCCTTCAAAAAGCCATCGGCGATCAATTGATCTGTATCTTTGTAGACCACGGTCTTCTTCGTAAAGGAGAAGCTGACCAAGTTATGGATATGCTTGGTGGTAAGTTTGGTTTGAACATTGTCAAAGCTGACGCTGCCAAACGTTTCCTTGATAAATTGGCTGGTGTATCTGATCCAGAACAAAAACGTAAGATTATCGGTAACGAGTTTGTTTATGTCTTTGATGATGAAGCAAGTAAACTAAAAGATGTGAAATTCCTTGCTCAAGGTACTCTTTATACAGACGTTATAGAGTCAGGTACAGATACCGCTCAAACCATCAAGTCTCACCACAACGTTGGTGGACTTCCAGAAGACATGCAGTTTGAACTGATCGAACCACTCAACACTCTTTACAAGGATGAAGTTCGTGCTCTTGGTACTGAACTTGGTATGCCAGACCACATCGTATGGCGCCAACCATTCCCAGGACCAGGTCTTGCCATCCGTGTCATGGGTGAAATCACTGAAGAAAAACTTGAAACAGTTCGTGAATCAGACGCTATCCTGCGTGAAGAAATCGCTAAGGCTGGCCTTGACCGCGATATCTGGCAATACTTCACTGTTAACACTGGCGTTCGTTCAGTAGGTGTTATGGGAGATGGTCGTACTTATGACTACACTATCGCTATCCGCGCTATCACTTCTATCGATGGAATGACAGCTGACTTTGCGAAGATTCCATGGGAAGTCCTCCAAAAAATCTCAGTCCGTATCGTAAATGAAGTTGACCACGTCAACCGCATCGTCTACGATATCACAAGTAAACCACCTGCAACTGTAGAGTGGGAATAGCATTAATGAACTTAAAAAAGCCTAGAAATCAATATTTCTAGGCTTTTTATTTTATTTAGACAAAAATTTAACTACAAAAGTCTTAAATACTTTATCAAAAAAACAGTAAAACCAACTGGTTCTACTGTTCTAATTTTAAAAGGTTTGACGCTTGGCCTTACGTTCTGCACGCCCGCGAGCACGACTTTCTGCTCGCTTAGCTTTGCGACGTTTTTCATCGACTGCCCATTTAATTTTTTTCTTATAGCCTGGTTTAACTTTTTTCTTTTTCTTTTTAACCAAGCCAATCATTTCGATATCCAGTTTTTCCTGTTTCTTTTCACGATTAGCACGGCGATCTCGATCATAGGTATCTTGGAATTCTCCATCTTTGACGACTTTCGGAGTAAACTTGATACCCAATTTCTCTAACTCACGAATATCTGAGTCATCACTCGGTTGGTAGAGGGTAATGGCTGTACCTGGCAAACCATTACGTCCAGTTCGTCCAACACGATGAACAAAGAAGGACAAGTCCTGTGGGATAGCATCATTGATAACATGGCTGACACCTTCAATATCAATCCCACGCGCAGCTAGGTCAGTCGCAACGATGTATTCAAAATCAAGATTCTTCACCTGATTCATGATCCGTTTGCGTTCACGAGGCGCAATATCTCCATGAATCTTAGCCACTTTTAAGCCTTGTGCAGTCAGGTAAGCATGCAATTCATCTGCACGTGTTTTTGTATTGACAAAAATCATAGCAAGATAAGGTTGCATCAATTGAGTCAATTCATAAATCTGGGCATTCTTGTCACGTCCCTTAGTAGAAATCAACCAGTTATCAATAGTGTCTGAGATAACTGTTTTGGTTTTGATTTTCTCCATAACAGGATTTGACAAGTATTTTTTCAAGAACGGTTGCAGTTTTTGTGGAATAGTTGCTGAAAAGACCATAAACTGTAAGTCTTTTGGGAGACTTCCTGCAATCTTATCAACTGTCTCCAAGAATCCCATATCCAAGGTCATGTCAGCTTCATCGACAACAAAAATCTTAGCCTTGTGAATAGCTAGATCACCAGATTTTACCAAATCATAGATACGCCCAGGAGTTCCGATAACGATATGGGGCTGATTGCTGGCAAGTTTTTCAATCTGACGCGCCTTGTCTGTTCCACCAACATAGTTGGCAACACGAATTTCTACTTCAGAATGTTCCGCAATCTGGCGAGCTGCCTGGTAAATCTGAGTCGCCAACTCACGACTAGGAGCTGTGATAACGGCTTGTACACTATCACTCTCTTCATCCAACTGTTGGAAAATTGGCAACAAGAAGGTATGGGTCTTTCCTGAACCTGTTTTTGATTCACCGACCAAGTCACGACCTGCTAAGACAATAGGAATCAACTTTTCTTGCACTTCGGTAGGCGTCGTAAACTTCAACTCTTCCAAAGCTTTTTCTATATATTTCTTAAATTTAAATTGTGTAAATGACATAATTTCCTCGATTCTATCTATCTTCTCATTATACCATAATTTAGTTTATTACAGGGAGGGATTTCCGTCAAGGGTAATCGCTTGATAATTCGAAGGACAAGCATACAAGAGAAACACTCCTAGTTGCGATGAACAAGGAGTGTTATAAGATCACTTGAGAACCCACTGCTCTCTTAGCCAATCACAAAACTGATGATAGCGTTCGTTAAGAGCTTCATGATGCCCATAAGCATCAAATGTAGAATATGTTGTGGGAACTGCTTCTGAAATCAGGTTATGTAGTTCCCTTGCAAACATCGGAGCCTTAGACAGGCGATTGGAATGATTGGCACCTTCTATCTGACCATTTTGCAGATAAATCAGACTTTGACTCTGTATCAGGTCATGTTCCCTACAAAATTCTGTAAAGTCTGGATACCAGAAAGAACCACAGACAGAAAAGATACAGGTCACAGGAAGATAACTACTATAGAGACTATAGATAGCAGCAAGACCACCCAGTGAGTAACCACCATATGCAATTCTATTTTCATCAATCAAGTAGTCTTTTTTTAGAGTTGCTAGAATTCCTTGAAAGAGCTTCTCATGATAGGCTTCTACCTTCCCACCAAAATCCGAAGCCCCTTCTTTTAAAGCACTAGCTTTCCAAGGTGTAAAGTCATCCAGACGGCTTTCTGGAATCAAACCCACTAAAATTACAGATTGAGACAGGCCTGATAAGTAGTCTAGTTCTCCATCGTTTAAGAGCACAACTGGGTAGGCTTGTTTAGAGTCATAGTTTGAAGGAAGACTGACCTTAACTCGAATCCCTTCCCAGTTAAACTCCTTATTTCTTGATAAAGTCATTGATTTTTTCAAGGGAATCAATCACTGCAGGACCGTAGTCCATCAACTCATCGTAAGAGATGGTCATGATTTTTTGATTCTTGATTGCTGGTACATTTTCCAAAACAGCATTTGCCTTCATCAAATCCACTGCTTTTTCATCCAACTTTTGATTACGGTCGCTAGTTACGTAAATAATCAACTCTGGATCCATTGATACTAGATTTTCCAAGGTCAAGCCAGATGTTCCTGTTGCGACATTGGTATAACCGAGTTGGTTAAGCAAACTTTCTTGAAGGGCTGACTTGTAAGCACCGAAGGTTTCGTCATTGTAGGCAACCATAATTAAAGCTTTTTTCTTTTCACCCTGTGTTTCTGGGTTGGCTTTTTTAACCGCATCGATTTTAGCTTGCAATTGCTCTGCGTATTGATTAGCCTTGTCTTGAACATTGAAAATGGTACCAAGATTCTTCACATCTTCTACGATATTTCCCAAATCCTGTTGGATATTTGATAGTGAGGCTTTTTGCGTATAAACAGGGATTTTATTTTCATTCCAAGCACTAATCGTTCCCATTGACTTTTCAGAGAACATCATGTTGCGCCCCATCAAGGCATCAGGTTCATAAGAAAGAACCGTTTCTTGTGAGACTGATTTCTTATCTCCAATATGAGGGATAGCTTCAATGGCATCCTTGTATTTACCAGTTACGGCATTATCAGGATTGAGCATGCCGGCAATTTTATCTTTCAAACCAAGTTCAAGTAGAATTTCAGTTGTTGAAAGGTTGTTGGTGATGACCTTTTCAGGAGCCTTTTCAAAGACTTGCTCGACTTCATTTCCTTTGGCATCGTATGTTTTGATGGTTACAGGATAGCTTGTTTCTGTAGTAGCTTTTTGACTAGCTTCTGTTGTAGCTGGTGCAGTTGCTGTTTCTTTAGATGTGTTGCTACAAGCCGCCAAAGTTAAGGTAGCTACTGTTACGAGCAAAATACTGAGTGATTTTTTCATGTCAATTTCCTTTAAATCTTATAAATAGTGAATCATGGCTTGCTGGTCTTCCGTCCAAGTAACCTTACTTTGGACACCATAGACAACCTGCAAAGATTCAGGAGTGATGGTTTCTTTTGGAGTACCTTGATAAACTATCTCTCCCTCTTTCATCAGATAGAGATAGTCTGAATAGCGACAAGCCAGCTGAATATCATGCAAGACGGCTAATACATTGATCTGGAGATTTTTGACAATGGTTAACAAGTCCAGCTGATACTTGATATCCAAGTGATTGGTCGGCTCGTCTAAGAGCAAGAGTGAAGGTTCTTGAGCTAAGGCGCGTGCTAACAAAACTCGCTGTCTCTCTCCTCCTGATAGAGAAGAGTAAAGGCGATTTCTCTTTTCGAGCATATCTACCTTGGCTAGAGCATCCTCAACCAAGGCAAAGTCTTTTTCTTTTTCCTTTTGTAAGAAAGAGAGATGGGGTGTTCTGCCCAGCATAACGATTTCTTCAACCGTACAATCAAATTGGAGTTGGTTGAACTGGGTGATGACGGCCATCTGTTTTGCCGTTTCCTTGACGCTCATTTGTTCCAAGGGTTTCCCATCAAGGGAAATCAAGCCCTGATTCGGTTTTTCCTGACGATAGAGGAGTTTCAGTAGGCTAGTTTTCCCACTCCCGTTGGGTCCTAAAATCGTATGAAATTGGTTACCCTCCAGTTTAAGCGAGACTCCTTTGAGAATCTTTTTTTCTCCGATTTCAAAGTGGATATCTTGGCACATTAAATCCATATCAGACCTTCACCTCCCTTCGTCTACTTCCAACCATATAGATAAAGAAAGGTGCACCTACTAAGGCTGTGAAGATTCCAATCGGAAGCTCAGCATTTTGTATCAAAACACGAGCAAGGACATCTGCCCAGACAACAAAGAGAGCGCCGAGCAAGGTTGCAATCGGAAAAAGTCTTCTGTAGTTTGTACCAACCAAACTTCTTGCCAAATGAGGTGTAATGAGACCGACAAAACCGATAATCCCACAGGTCGATACTAATACTGCTGTCATCACGGCTACAATAGCCACATAGAGATACCAGTAAAAACGCAGGGGAATTCCCAAGGTCAAGGCTGCCTCATCACCCATCATCATGGCATTAAAAACACGATATTGGGTCGAGAAAAATAAAAAGGCTATCCCCACAACTATAGTTGGCAGAGTTAAGTGAGCCCAGGAGCTTCCTGCTAGAGACCCCATGGTCCAAAACTTGATCGTCATGACACTGTCAGCATTGGCACCGATTGAGATAATAAAGTTTGAAAAAGCCAAAAAGAGTGCATTAACTACCGTCCCTGATAAGATCAGGCTTGAAGTTGTCATCCTACCTTGCATGGAAGCAATCAGAAGGACTGCAACTGTTGCCAAAAGCGCTCCAAGGAAAGATCCGAGACCAATCATGACTTTAAACCCAAGAATGATACTCAAAGTCGCTCCAAAGGTTGCCCCAGCTGAAATCCCTAACACATAAGGTTCAGCAATGGGGTTATTGACTGTTGACTGCATCACGCTTCCACACATAGAAAGACCCGCGCCAACTATCAAACCTAGAAAGACACGTGGCAATCTCATATTCCAAACAATGGCAAGTGTCGACTTCGAAATGTCTCCTATATCCAACGGAGCTCCCGTCTTACTCAATATAATCCGATAGGTATCACTCAAACTAATTTGAACTGACCCCATCGAAACAGCTAGAAACATAGAAATTCCCAATGCTACAAGCAAAAAAGCTAGCAGAAAAAAATATCGCAGGTTTTGATGGTTTCCAGAAAATTTGGAAAGCATGAAACCCTCCTTTAATCAAATATTAAAAATTTAGACAATTTTCATAATTAGTATACCACATTTCCAAATCAGGAACAAGACTAGAAAAATATAGAAAAAAGCCCTCTGAAGTCAGAGAGCTCATTTGAGCTCGGGCTAAAATCCTAGTGAAAAAGATGAAACTCCTTGTGTTCATCGAACACTTTGTCGTTTCCCTATTTTCATACGGATTTTTGGCGCCCTTAGCATCATGATTCTTGCTGGATAAAACGTTTATAGACTAAGCGGCAAGACGAAGATTATACAAAATTTTTAGTGAAACAAAAAAATCTCCCCGAAGGGAGATGATCTGGTTTATTTTACCTTACAGTGCTAGGAACCGTAACCGAAGATTATACTTGAGTATATCGAGGTAAGGTGACAACGCAATATAAGTGGAAAATAAAGCAGATTAGCGACGAAGTCCTAGAGAGTTGATCAACTCACGGTAACGGTTAACGTCGTTCTTACGAAGGTAAGCCAACAAGTTACGACGGCGACCGATTTTCTTCATCAAACCACGGTAAGTAGCGTGGTCTTTTTTGTGTTGTTTGATGTGTTCGTTAAGGTGGTTGATTTCCCAAGTAAGGACAGCAACTTGAACCTCTACTGAACCAGTGTCACCTTCGTGACGTGCATATTGTGCGATGATTTCATTTTTTTTCTCTTTTGAGATTGCCATGATGTTTCTCCTTTTTATTTGGCTTCATCCGAGTGACAGGTTGGCATGCCTGTAACCAAGAAGAAGTTATTTGTCTTTACGACAGTTCTTATTCTACCAATAACTAACTTCTTTGTCAACTAATTTACTATCAATACCGCAAATGTGCTATAATAGTTATAGGAAGGATATCTAAGGTGACAGCTTGAAAAGTGAGGTGATTACCATGCGTAAATTCTCGCAATATCTCCCCTACTATCTGGTCATATTTTTCTTTTATTGGCCACTTTATGGATTATTTATACTACTATTACAGAATCCAAAACTAACGGAGCTCTATCTTTTAAATATATTCATCATTTCGCCTGTTGTAGTTTTTATAGTCTCTCTTCTTTATAGCTACCGATTTGGTTTTTCACTACATTGGCTTTTAGGTAGTTGCTTGCTCTATGGCTTTACTATCATTCCTTTCAGAGAATTTATCATTGTTTATTTCCTAGCCTATGAAATTCTTATTCTACTAGGTACAGTTATTGGTGCCACTATCAGGTATCTGGTTCAAAAACTGAAAAACAAAAAACTTTCACAAAATCCTTGAAAAATCTCGCAATCATGCTATAATAATGCATAGAGACAAGTCACTTAGAACCTTTCTACCAGAGAGTGCGTGGTTGCTGAGAACGCATAGAAAGACTAAACTGATACTACTCTACTAACTTTTATGCAAACATAAAACGGTGGCCACGTTAGAGCCAATCAGAGGTGTCAACAGTTTTTGTTGTACATAAATGAAGGTGGAACCACGTTGCGACGTCCTTTTGAGGATGTCGCTTTTTGTTTTTCTTGATTTAAAACTACAAAAATAGGGAAACACTTCTGTTATAAAAATAATTGATAACTAATAATATAAGGAGAAAATCATGATTCAAATTACTTTCCCAGATGGCGCTGTTCGTGAATTCGAATCTGGCGTTACAACTTTTGAAATTGCCCAATCTATCAGCAATTCCCTAGCCAAAAAAGCTCTTGCTGGTAAATTCAACGGCAAATTGATTGACACCACTCGTGCTATCACTGAAGACGGAAGCATCGAAATCGTGACACCTGATCACGAAGATGCTCTTCCAATCTTGCGCCACTCAGCAGCTCACTTGTTTGCCCAAGCAGCTCGTCGCCTTTTCCCAGATATTCACTTGGGTGTTGGTCCAGCTATCGAAGATGGTTTCTACTACGATACAGACAACCAAGCTGGTCAAATCTCTAACGAAGACCTTCCTCGTATCGAAGAAGAAATGCAAAAAATCGTCAAAGAAAACTTCCCATCAATCCGTGAAGAAGTGACTAAAGATGAAGCACGTGAAATCTTCAAAAATGACCCTTACAAGTTGGAATTGATTGAAGAGCACTCAGAAGACGAAGGTGGCTTGACCATCTACCGTCAAGGTGAATATGTAGACCTTTGCCGTGGCCCACACGTCCCATCAACAGGCCGCATCCAAATCTTCCACCTTCTTAATGTAGCTGGTGCTTACTGGCGTGGTAATAGCGACAATGCCATGATGCAACGGATCTATGGTACAGCTTGGTTTGACAAGAAAGACTTGAAGAACTACCTTCAAATGCGTGAAGAAGCTAAAGAACGTGACCACCGTAAACTTGGTAAAGAATTGGACCTCTTTATGATTTCTCAAGAAGTTGGTCAAGGGCTTCCATTCTGGTTGCCAAATGGGGCCACTATCCGTCGTGAATTGGAACGCTACATCGTCGACAAGGAAATCGCTGCTGGTTACCAACACGTCTACACTCCACCAATTGCCTCAGTAGAACTTTACAAGACTTCTGGTCACTGGGATCACTACCGTGAAGATATGTTCCCAACTATGGATATGGGTGATGGTGAAGAATTCGTTCTTCGTCCAATGAACTGTCCTCACCATATCGAAGTCTTTAAACACCACGTTCACTCTTACCGTGAATTGCCAATCCGTATCGCTGAAATCGGTATGATGCACCGCTATGAAAAATCTGGTGCTCTCACAGGGCTTCAACGTGTACGTGAAATGTCCCTTAACGACGGTCACACTTTCGTAACACCTGAACAAATCAAAGATGAGTTCCAACGTACGCTTCAATTGATTATCGACGTTTACGAAGATTTCAACTTGACTGACTATCGTTTCCGTTTATCCTATCGTGACCCTCAAGATACTCACAAGTACTTTGACAATGATGAAATGTGGGAAAACGCTCAACGTATGTTGAAATCAGCTATGGATGACATGGGACTTGACTACTTTGAAGCTGAAGGTGAAGCAGCCTTCTACGGACCAAAATTGGATATCCAGGTTAAGACTGCCCTTGGTAAAGAAGAAACTCTTTCTACTATCCAGCTTGACTTCTTGCTTCCAGAACGCTTCGACCTTAAATACATCGGAGCTGATGGTGAAGAACACCGTCCAGTTATGATTCACCGTGGTGTTATCTCAACTATGGAACGCTTCACAGCTATCTTGATTGAAAACTACAAAGGTGCTTTCCCAACTTGGCTTGCACCTCACCAAGTAACTCTTATCCCAGTTTCTAACGAAAAACACGTGGACTACGCTTGGGAAGTAGCTAAGAAACTCCGTGACCGTGGTGTTCGTGCCGATGTGGATGAACGCAATGAAAAAATGCAATTCAAGATCCGTGCTTCTCAAACTCAAAAAATTCCTTACCAATTGATCGTTGGTGACAAGGAAATGGAAGAGCAAGCCGTGAACGTTCGCCGCTATGGTCAAAAAGAAACAGAAACCATGCCAGTAGATGCATTTGTAGAATTGATTCTTGCAGATATTGCAAACAAGTCACGTGTTGAAAAATAAACGATAAAACCTGGGATAAAAATTCCAGCTACCTAAAAAAGCAACAACTATTTCAGTTGTTGCTTTTTTGTATTTTGATTAAGCTGAGCTAGTAGTGATTGGTCAAACTACCACAAATGGTATCCTCGTCAACGATCCTTTCTATCCACTAACTTTTGGATATAGGATATTCTCCCAAGATTTGCTTCCTCGAGTTAGATAAGTTGACTATCCTCAATCCTTGTCTGCTTCATTCTCTTTTACGAGATCTTTTTGTGAATCTTTTTCAGAGAGTTTTTGATCGATATACTTGTTAATGGTTTCATAAAATTCCTTGGTCATCTCACTATCTAATTTTGTCGAATTATGGACTTGATTGACTTTCAATTGAACAGATTGAATACCGTAAGAGGCTTGTTTTTGGCGGATTGTTTCTAATTCTTCTTCTGAAATCGGATCTCCAACAACTGTCAAGACTAATTCATTGCTACTTGACTTGTAGACTTGATTAATGACCGTATGATTGGCGAACTCTTTTCCTACAAACTGTTTGATCCCTTCTTTTCGCGCTTGATCTATCGTCAGAGTGACTGCTGAATAGCTGGCTGGAAGAACCAATAATACAATTAAGGATATCAGCCCAATTCTCATTTTCATGTTTAGCTCTTTAAATGAACTTAAAGGAGATTTTCTCATTAAAATTCTTGTTCCAACAATATTGGTTAGCATGATAAAGACACAGTTAATCAAGAAAAGATAGAGAGCCCCGAATAAAAATCGCACATTTCCATTAGCTAAACCATAGCCTGCAGTACAGATAGGTGGCATCAGAGCTGTTGCAATGGCTACGCCAGGCACGATATTGTTTGCTTCTTTTTTCCTTGAACCAATTACACCTGCTATCCCACCAGCAATAGCAATGAGAACATCCCAAATTGTTGGAGAGGTTCGTGCAATCAACTCGCTACTTGCATAAGATAAGGGAGTAATCCAGAAATACAGAGTCGAGACAAGCAAACTGACCAATACTTGAGTAAATAAAACCTCTAGAGATTGCTTGATTAAACGCGTATCAAAAATAGCTAAACCGAATCCCAGTCCAACAATCGGTGTCATAAGAGGGGAAATCAGCATGGCTCCAATAATGACAGCTGTTGAATTCATATTTAGACCTATAGAGGCAATAAAAATCGAACACATCAAAATCACTGTATCTCTTAATCGAACATGAAGGTCATCATATAGTTTCTCGCGGAATTCACGTGTTGAATAGTTTCCGGTCATTGGTTACTCCTTTTATTTCATATAATCTTGTTTCTGCATGGATGATGGTAGAGAGACTTCTGTCCAATCTTACATATTTTTAATTCTCACCTGTCATTCTTTTGAACATTATCTTTTTACTATCCATCAGTCCATCCTTGATATTATATCAAAAATTTTACAACCTTTCTCTGAAGAACTCAATCAATTTAAAAGATAGAGAACGGAAAAATTCCAGTTACTTTTTTCTAAGAACAAAAAACTGCATCTCCTATATAAGAAGATGCAGTTTTTTGTTTAAACATGAGTGTGTTTGGCTTTCCAATTTTGCATCATGCAAATCGCCCAAGCTATTGCGATCCCCAAGGTAAGCCCGCAAATTATGACTACTAAGATAGAGTATCCAATATAATCTAAGATTCCTCCGTCAAAATAACTTTCTGACTTTACATTATATCCTTTATTTTTACATTTGAATAATCTTGCGATAGCTTCTTGAAGTTATCATAAAGATTAGGACATATACTAAAGCAAAGATACCACAAATAGAAAGTGTTACACTTAACATCATAGCTGTATCTACTGCCCCAATGACCTTAAGAATCAAACTTAACATATGATAGGCAAATGCCAAATGTAGAAAGGCGAAGATTAGCGGAAGGAAGAAGACAGTCAAAACTTGCTTGTTAATAGTTTGCTTGATTTGTTTTTGATCTAAGCCAACTTTTTGCAGGATAACAAAGCGCTCACGGTCTTCATATCCTTCAGAAATTTGTTTGTAGTAGATGACCAGAACGGTTCCGACCATAAAGATAATGGATAGGAAAATACCAATAAAGAAGACACCGCCAAAGAGGACACTCATTTGAGCACTAGCATCTGCTAGATTGCTACCATACACATAGCTACCTTCAGTGTTTAATTGAGCATTAAACTTTTGTAAGTATTTTTCATATTCTTCAGCGACCTTGATTTGTTCTTCTTCACTGATATTTACATTCATACCACCGTAAAGCTGATTATAGATAGCCGAATCTGAGAATTGGTCCAAAAAGGCTTGTAAATCTGAAACAACAAGATAATTGTAATCAGCAGTAAAAATATTAAACTGATTTGGGACATGGTTCACAATGAAATCTTTAGTAAATTCTTCTTTTACAGAAAATTGATGGTCATTTAAAGTTAGATTTTTCTGTCCTTTTAGTCCATCATTCTTAGCAAAGAGTCCGACCTCATTGCCTGATAGAGAAAGTTTTTGACCAGTCATATTTTCATAATCTTTTTGGTCAAATACCATGAAAACTGTTTTTGGTTGGACACGGTTTTGTCCTTTTTCAAAAATGGTTAACTTGGTTCCTTCTTGATTTGCAACACCAAAGCTACTGTAACGAAGAACTTCTTTCTCTTTGACACTATAACCTTTGTCACTTGCAAACTGGCTTAAGAGTTTGTCCAAGTCTTCTTTTTCAACATTTTGTCCAGTAATCCCAAAGTCATGCGGATTCATCACTTTTTTAAAGCTTTCTGAGGCATTGAAAATGCTTGTTGCTGCTGACATGGTTACCAAAACCATTGTTGATAAAATTGCGATAGTTGCTAGTCCAACCGCATTTTTCTTCATACGGAAAATCAAGTTGGAAACTGAGATGAGATTATTTGGTTGGTAATAGTATTTCTTATTTTTCTTTAAGATTTGAAGGAAAACTGTAACCCCTGCATTGAACAAAAGATAAGTACCAAAGATAACCAGCAAAACAGCTAGGAAAAATGTTGTTAGGGCTGTAAGAGGATCTTTTACTGTAAGGGCAAGATAATAGCCAATCCCTAAGCTAATGGAACCAAGAATGGTTTGGAGAAGAAGGAAGCGACCTTTTTTCTCTCCGCTTGCTTTCTCACGCGAGAGCTGGAGGGCATTCATACGGGCGATTCGAAGGGCATTTAGAAACATGAGACCTAGGAAAATCAAACCAAAGACAACAAGTACTATAATGACAACTTTCATCTGGAAGGTAGCGACCATCTCAACCTTTAATTTCATCAGTTTAAGCAAGAAGGCGAAAATCAACTTGTCGAACAAGGCTCCAATACCGATACCTGCTCCAACATTTAGAATTCCAAATAGCACCAACTCTTTAAAGGTCATACTGATCAGATGACGCTTCTCCAAGCCCAACATACCATAAATCCCCAACTCCTTGGAGCGGTTTTTCATAACAAAACTATTGGCATAAAGGACTATAATGGCTGACGCAAGGGTGACGACAAACATACCAAATCCTAGAGTAGCTTGAATGGTGGATCCTCCACGGATTTCCGCAATCTTGGGATTGAAGGTGAGAGAGTAAAAGAGGTAGCTGATAGTGACTGCCAAAATGACAGCCAAAGCAAACGGATAATAAAGTTTGCGGTTTTTAATTAAGTTGGATATGGCCAACTTATTGGTTAATCGAAACATACTAGTTCACCTCACTTGCCATAACAGTCAAGGTGTCAGAGATCTCTTGGAACATCTGACGATCAGTCTTTTCACCACGGTAGATTTGATTGTAGAGAATGCCATCCTTGATGAAAATGACACGTTTAGCACGGCTAGCTGCTGCTGTTGAGTGGGTCACCATGAGAATGGTTTGCCCTTGCTCGTTGATCTGATCAAAGATATCAAGGAGGGCTGCAGATGACTTAGAATCTAGAGCTCCTGTTGGCTCGTCCGCAAGGAGAATTTCTGGTTCTGTGATGATGGCCCGTGCAACTGCTACCCGTTGTTTTTGCCCTCCAGAGATTTCATAAGGGTACTTCTCCTGCAATTGATTGATGCCAAGATTTTCGGCCGTCACGACCAATTTTTTCATCATTTCTGTAATAGGCTTTCTAGACAATACCAAAGGGAGTAAGATATTGTCTTTAACAGAAAGCGTATCTAACAAATTGAAGTCTTGGAAGACAAAGCCTAATTTTTCACGACGGAATCTTGAGGCTTCAGAATTTTTAATGGTCGCTGTGTCAGTTCCGTTTAGGAAGACCTGACCACGAGTTGGTTTATCAAGCATAGCAAGAATATTGAGTAGAGTTGATTTCCCAGAACCAGATTCACCCATGATGGCAACGTAGTCGCCTTTTTCTACAGTAAAGTGAATATCCTTGAGTGCTTCTACTTGGTTGCCTTGAAAACGTGTTTTATAAATCTTTTGAACGTGTTTTACATCTAATAGTGTCATGATAATCTCCTTTTTAATATCCCATTAATTGAAACTGAGCCTGCATAATAGCGCAACCGAGCTGAACCCGCTCGATCTCTTTTGGACTTGGTTTACTTGTTTGTTTCTTCTGTAAGATTGTTTTCATGGTTTCTCTCCTTTTTCTTTATGCTATAAGTTTACTCCAAATAAAGAGGACTTGCCATAACATAACCTTACAAAAGAGGTCTGTAATCTTACATTTTTGTAAGATTACAATTTTTTATCTGATTGAAGCCTGCTTTCTTACCATAACAAGGTCTAAAGAAGAGCCTGAAAGGATTCTTCCAAGCTCTTAGCAATTCTTTTCATTCAATCAGTAAATTCACTTCAGAGAACTTAATCCTCACAGTTGTTCCTTGCCCAAGCTCAGATTCGATACGGATTTGATGTCCTAATTCTTGGCTAATTTTTTGGGTCAGGTAGAGCCCAAGTCCAGATGACTGCTGGGTCATACGACCATTGTAGCCTGAAAATCCGCGTTCAAAAACTCGCAATTGATCACTATTTTTAATGCCAATCCCAGTATCTTTGATACAAAGTTCTTGACCTTCCATATAGATCTCAATTCCACCTTCATTTGTGTATTTGAGGCTATTTGAAAGGATTTGTTCAATAACTACTAACAGCCATTTTTTATCCGTAACAATGCTTCTATCCAAGTCATGCAGATTAACACTTAGGCCTTTCTGGATAAAGAAAATAGCATATTTGCGAATGACTTCCTTGACCAAATCCTCCACATTTTCTTTCTTCAACACCAGATCATCATGGAAGCTCTCTAAGCGTAGGTATTGGAGAACGAGGTTGGTGTAGGAATCAATCTTAAAAATCTCCTGTTCTAGCTGTTGCTTCAATTGGCGATCTGCCACCTCGCTCACGAGGAGTTTACTGGCCGCAATTGGAGTTTTTATCTGATGAACCCAGAGTGTATAGTAATCCACCAAATCATTATAGCGGTTTTCCGCATCTGATTTCTTTTGGTAGAGTTCCTCTTCACTTTTCTCTAATTTTTCAGTTAGTAGTGCCTCCATTGATGACTTGGCTTCTCTTTTTCCGTAAAACAATTCCTTACGATAGCGTTGCAATTCTATCAAGAAATCATAGACCAAAAACAGAAGTGTCAAAAAGGTAGATAGAAAGAAGAAATAGTTAAAGTAAGGCACTTGGTTATCAAATAAGACCTCAAAGAGAAAAAGTAAACCTGTAAGTAAGAGAATAAACACGAAAAAACGGCTACGCGAACGGATATAAGCTAGAAAAAAACTTTTGAAATCAAGCATGTTTTAACCCGTATCCTATCCCTTTCTTAGTTTCAATAAATCCTACCAAACCTTGCTCTTCCAACTTTTTACGCAAGCGAGCAACATTGACAGAAAGAGTATTATCGTCGATGAAAAAGTCACTATTCCAGAGTTCTCGCATCAGATCATCACGCGCTACAATATTACCTGCATGTTCAAATAAGACACGCAGGATTTGAAATTCATTCTTTGTCAGCGTGATTGCCTGCCCCTCAACATGCAAATCCATAGACTTAGTATTGAGGATCACGCCTGCATACTCCAAGAGACTCTCATCTCGCCCAAACTCATAAGAGCGACGTAACAAACCCTGTACCTTAGCTAAGAGGACCTGCTGATCAAACGGCTTGGTCACAAAATCATCTGCACCCATATTAATAGCCATAACGATGTCCATGGCCTGGTCTCTCGAAGACAGAAACATAATGGGAACTTTAGAAATCTTGCGAATTTCCTGGCACCAGTGATAGCCATTAAAGAGAGGCAAGCCGATATCCATGAGAACCAGATGAGGCTCAGACTGAACAAATAGCGTCAGAACTTCCATAAAGTCTTCTACCATGACTACTTCAAAACCCCATTCGGAGAGCATTTTCCCAACTTGCTGACGGATTACTGGATCATCTTCTACTAGTAAAATCTTATGCATCTGCTCCTCCTTTTTCTATATTATAGCAAAATTCTTCTGACTACTAGCGAAATTGATGCAAATCTGATATGATAAAAGTTAAGAAAGGAATTACCATGGCCAATATTTTTGACTACCTAACTGATGTTCAATACGATTCTTTTTATGATCTTCCCTTAAATGAACTGGATGTACTTGCTTTGACAGAGCTGACTTATCTTCCTTTGGATAACCTATTGGACCAACCTGTCAATCGTTTAAGCGATGTCGCAACACGTGTCCCACGAGAAAGCACCATGTTGACCAATAAAGAACGTCTCCAACTCTTAGATCAGCTTGCTCAACACAAACGATTTAAAAATTGCAAGCTATCAAACTTTATTAACGAAATTGATACCGAGCAACAGAAACAGTTCGCTGCTATGACCTATCGTCTGAACCTAGATACTTATCTCATTGTCTTTCGTGGCACAGACGACAGTATTATTGGCTGGAAGGAAGATTTCCATATGACCTATATGAAGGAAATCCCTGCCCAAAAGCATGCTCTTGAATACTTGGAAGATTTCTTTAAACAACATCCAAAACAAAAAGTGATTCTTGCTGGGCATTCTAAAGGTGGGAATCTAGCCGTCTTTGCTGCTAGTCAAATCCAGCCTGAATTGCAGGAAAAGATATCAGCAGTTTATACCTACGATGCTCCTGGTTTGCAGGCTCATCTGACTGAAACGACTGGTTATCAAGATGTTATCCCTAAATTTCACCGTTATGTCCCACAAGGTTCTGTCATTGGCATGATGCTAGAAGTTCCTGATACTCCTACCGTCGTCAAATCTACGGCTCTCGGTGGCATCGCCCAACACAATACTTTTAGCTGGCTAACTGAGGGACAGCACTTTGTCCAACTAGAGTCAATCAGTAGTGAAAGTCTACAAATCAAAGACGCTTTAAAGGAATGGGTGGACAGTGTTCCCGATGAGGAATTAGAACTCTATTTTGATCTCTTCTTTGGAACCATCCTTGAGTCTGGAATTAGCTCTATTAATGAACTATCCTCAAAAAATGCGATTGAACATGTTCGACAACTTGTTTCTCAAGCCCAGACACTAGAGCCTGAGCAAGTCGAAATCTTAAAAAATCTGACACAACTCCTATTGGATGCCCGTTTCCAAGCCTGGAAAAATCATTTTTAATGTACTAAAAAGTCCCTTCTTTTATGGAGGGACTTTCTTGTTGATTGATTTCTTATTTTGTCCTTCTGTGTTATACTAGAAACTGTAAATTCTTTGAAAGAGGAAATCCTATGAAAATCCATAAAACCGTAAATCCTGTTGCCTATGAAAATACTTATTATCTCGAAGGAGACCAACACCTGATTGTAGTCGATCCAGGTAGCCATTGGGAGGCCATTCGAAAGACTATCGAGAAAATCAACAAACCAGTCTGTGCGATTCTATTGACCCATACTCACTACGATCATATCTTGAGTCTGGACTTGGTCAGAGATACTTTTGGAAATCCTCCAGTATATGTGGCAGAAAGCGAAGAATCTTGGCTCTATACTCCTGTTAACAATCTCTCAGGTCTCCCTCGTCATGATGATATGGCAGACGTCGTATGTAGACCAGCTGAACAGACCTTTGTCTTTCATGAAGAATACCAAATTGAGGAGTTTCGTTTTACAGTACTCCCAACTCCAGGTCACTCTATCGGTGGAGTATCCTTTGTCTTTCCGGATGCCCAGCTAGTCTTAACGGGTGATGCTCTTTTCCGTGAAACTATTGGCCGAACAGATCTACCTACAGGTAGTATGGAACAACTCCTCCATAGTATCCAAACCCAGCTCTTTACCCTTCCTAACTACGATGTCTATCCTGGACACGGACCTGCTACGACCATCGCTCATGAAAAGACTTTTAATCCATTTTTCTAAAACATAAAAACCAAGGACAATCATCCTTGGTTTTTTGATTACCAAATAATCACACGGTCTTCTGGTGCACGCCACATACCGTCGCCTTCTTTGACATCATAGGTTGTAAAGAAGTCATCAAAGTTTGGCACTTGGACGTTAACACGAAGTTTAGCTGGCGCGTGCACATCAACGCTAGCCATGAGTTTCATCAACTCTGGACGACCTTTCATACGCCAGATACGAGCAAAGTTATGGAAGAACTCTTCAGCTGAGAAGTCTGGCTCTCTCTTAGCAGCTTCTAGCGCTGCAGCAATTCCTCCAAGGTCCGCAACGTTTTCGGATACAGTTAATTTCCCATTGATTTTTGCACCGTAAGATTCTTGACCATCAAACTGGTCGATAACCTTCTGTGTTTTTTCTTTAAAGGCTGCATAGTCGCTTTCTGTCCACCAATCCTTGAGACTTCCATTTTCATCAAAGGAAGCTCCATTAGTATCAAAGGCGTGAGAAATTTCATGGGCAATAACCGCACCAATACCACCATAGTTGGCAGAAGATGACTGATGCAAGTCATAGAATGGTGCCTGTAAGATAGCAGCTGGGAAGACAATCAAGTTCTTTTGTGGATTGTAGTAGGCATTGACCATATGAGCAGGCATTCCCCACTCCTTGTAGTCAACCGGCTGATTCCACTTGCTCCAACTATGCTTGATTTCAACACGCGCAAAGGCAAGAGCATTCTCAAAGAGGCTAGCAGATTCATCCACTACCTTGTCCTTGTAACGAGCTGGTAGTTCTTCTGGGTAACCAATATATGGCTTGATAACATTGAGTTTGACGATTGCCTTGTCTCGTGTTTCAGGTGTCAGCCAGTCATTCTTAGCCAAACGTTCCTTATAAACGTCAATCATGGTCGCTACTTTTTTCTCTACATCAGCTTTCGCTTCTGGAGAGAATTTTTCATGTGCATACCAAAGACCGAGCGCTTGTTTGAATGGTCCTTGGGCTAAGTGGTAAGCCGCCTTGCGCTTGTCTTGGGCTTCTGGAACTCCTGAAAGGGCACGGCCATAAGCACCTGACAAAATACGGATTTCGTCTGTTAGATAACTAGTTGAAAGATTGACCACACTCAAGATCAAGCTTGCTTTGAGCAAAGGCCAAGCTTCCTCACTATAGAATTGCTCTGCTGCTTGCCAGAAACGTTCCTCATCTACGATAACCTTATCTGGAGTTTGACCAATCACTGCTTGGAAAAAGTCATCGAGAGGTAAGGCAGGCGCAAACTTTTTGAAATCTTCATAAGAATATGGATGGTAAAGTTTAGCATATTCTGAACTTTCTTCATTAGAGAGGACTACTGCTGCGATACGGCGGTCCAATTCCAATCGTTTCTCTAGCAAGTCTTCGATTTCTTCATCTGAGAAGTTATAGGCTTTGAGGAGATTAGAAGTACTTTCTTTCCAAAGGTTCAATAATTCCTCACGCTGAGGATGGTCTTCCGCATAGTAGGTTGTGTCAGGCAAGATAGTTCCTGGAGCACTAGCCCAGAGAACATTGGTTCTAGCATCCATAAAGTCTGGTGATACTCCAAATGGAAGGAAGTTTGGTTTACCAGCTAATTCAAATGCTGCTAGTTTACTTGCGAAATCCGCAAAACTTTCTAAATTCTGGTATTCCTTCAATAAAGGAAGGACTGGTTCAATTCCATCTGCTTCTCGCTTATCGAAATCTCTGACCATACTATGGTACTTGACAAAATTTGCCAAGATAGCATCTTCTGGCACATCTTCTCCTGCCAACCACTTGTCTGTCGTCGTTAGCATCAACTCTTCAATTTCTTCGTCAAGGTCGATAAAACCACCTGTTCTCGATTTATCTGCTGGAATAACAGCAGTCTTTTCCCACTCACCATTTATGGCATCATAAAAATCATCTTGATAACGTGTCATCTTGTTCTCGCTTTCCTAATTTCACTTATTCTTAGCTTAGCAAAAATCCCTGGGGAATGCAATTAAAAATGCCGCCTCCTCCTATTTGATTTCATCATTAATATTTTAAATTTTTACCAAAATTAACTTGACTTAAAAATAAAATTAAGGTATATTAAAATCCAGGAGGAATACAACTGTATGATACGTATCGAAAACCTCAGTGTCTCCTACAAAGAAACGTTGGCACTTAAGGATATTTCACTAGTGCTCCATGGACCAACAATTACCGGTATCATTGGTCCAAACGGCGCTGGGAAATCAACACTATTAAAAGGGATGCTGGGAATTATCCCACATCAAGGTCAGGCATTTCTCGATGACAAGGAAGTTAAAAAATCCTTACATCGAGTTGCCTATGTCGAGCAAAAAATTCATATTGACTACAACTTTCCCATCAAGGTCAAGGAATGCGTCTCGTTAGGACTATTTCCCTCTATTCCTCTCTTTCGAAGTTTAAATGCTAAACATTGGAAGAAAGTGCAAGAGGCCCTTGAAATCGTCGACCTAGCTGACTACGCTGAACGTCAAATCAGTCAACTGTCTGGAGGTCAGTTCCAGCGGGTCTTGATTGCCAGATGTTTGGTGCAGGAAGCCGACTATATCCTCTTAGATGAACCCTTTGTTGGGATTGACTCAGTCAGTGAGGAAATCATCATGAATACGCTGAGAGATCTGAAAAAAGCTGGGAAGACGGTTCTCATCGTCCACCACGACCTCAGCAAGGTTCC
>CAUUTJ010000017.1:0-27518 GCA_963548045.1 uncultured Streptococcus sp. | reverse complement strand
GCAAAAGAAGCCTGCTGACTCAAGCACTCCAGCACGGCACGTTCCTTTTCAAAAGAAAGAGAGTTAGGGGCGATATAAAAGACTCGTTTGCCTTGGTCAACTAGTCCTTGAGCCTCCTTGGTTAGGATTTCTGTCAAAGAAGTCCGAGTATCGGTATAAAGTAGTTTCATCTCTGCCTCATTTGCTTTTTTTCATTACCTTTTATTATACCATTTTTAAGCTGAAACAGTTTGGTGCAAAGGACAAATTTCAACCTATGAAAGATATAAAAACAGAATAAAAAATCGGAATAACTCCGACTTTTTATTATTTACCTACCAGAAAACAAGAGTACCCATAATTCCCAAAATGCAACAATGTTGATCATGATGTGAAGTAAAATGGGATAATAGAGAGAGTGAGTTTTTCGGTAGAGGAATGCTACAATCGCTCCTCCGCTTGCATAGGTGAAAAAGGCGAGTGGTGTTAAACCTGAACTGACATGCACATAGCCAAAGATACAGGCTGATAGTAAAACATCTCCATACCAAGGTGAATCTTTCAAAAATGTATTCATCAGAACTCCTCGATAAACCAATTCTTCTGTAATTGGTCCTAGTAGACAAACAATAAGTAAAAGATAAGGTAACTCTTGTCTCCCTGTCATCTCAATCAATTCATTTAAAGCCATTTGATTGGACGTTGCTGGGGTTAAAAAAGAAAACACAATATCTGAAAGATAACTGACTCCATAAGCAAGAAGCAAATAAACTGGATATCTCCATTTCCACTTCAACTCAAGAATTTTCCTACCTTCGAATACTAGTAAATAAAGAATAGCTATAAAAGTAACGATGAGCTCTAAAAAAGCAAGAATTTGAAAAAATTCTCTACTAGCAGGCACAAGTCTACCTGCAAAATGATTAAAAATCCACCAAAACCATGTCTTTCTATAAATGATTACCAACAAGGCTAGTAAAATCTGTACTGCTCTTCTTTTCATGATAAGACCTCTGCTTTTTTATCATCACCATAATCTCAATTATATTGCAAATTTAGTATATCATGTTTTTCTTATCTATCTACTAAAATCCTAAATAGAAATAGCATTTCTCCTTACTTTAGCCTTATTTTCCTCAAAATATGCTATAATATAAGCAAAATACGAAAAAGGGAAATGCTATGATTAAACTACTTGCTCTTGATATGGACGGAACTCTGCTCAACGAAGTCAAGGAAATTCCTCAGGCTCATATTGATGCCATTCATAAGGCTATCGAAAAAGGTGTCAAACTGGTCCTCTGTACTGGTCGTCCTCTCTTTGGAGTTCTTCCCTACTATAAAAAACTAGGTCTTGATTTGCAGAATGAATACGTTATTGTCAACAATGGTTGTTCTACCCACCAAACTAGTGACTGGGGCCTTGTTGACTGGCGAGAACTTAGTAAATCTGACATCGAATACCTGAATGAACTTGCTGAAAAGAGTGAGGTCCAGTTGACTCTCTTTGACGAGGAACACTACTTCGTTCTCGGAGGCAAACCAAATCCTATTGTTCAATATGATGCTACACTTGTCTTTGCTGAACTGACTGAAATCTCACTGGAAGAAGCTACTAGCGGGAAATATCGCATGTTCCAAGGCATGTTCTTAGGCACAAAAGAACAAACAGATGATTTTGAACAACGATTTGCGGATGAACTTTGTCAGAGATTTAGCGGTGTTCGTTCTCAACCTGTTATCTATGAGGCGATGCCACTTGGCACAACCAAGGCTTCTGCTCTTTCTCGCTTGGCTGAGATTTTGAATATCCAACCTTCTGAAATCATGGCAATGGGGGATGCCAATAACGATATTGAGATGTTAGAGTTTGCTGGGCTAGGGATCGCCATGGGAAATGCCAGCGACCACGTCAAATCTCTCGCTGATGCCGTAACTGCTAGCAATGAAGAAGATGGTGTTGCACGCGCTATTGAAAAATATATTTTGTAAACAAATAAAAAGCAACTAACAGATAACTCTGCTAATTGCTTTTTATTTTTAGAATAAAGCTGTCAAAGCTGTGATAATCCCAAAAACAATACCTGGTGCATTAGCTGCTGCCAAAGGAATATCACGTTCTTTTTTAAAGAGTCCGTAGTAAACCCAAAGACTGCAGTTAATTGCAGCTACTGCTGGCTGGATAAAGTTTCCCTTTTGACCTGCAAGGTTGTTCATAATTTGTGGAATATATGAGATATACATCATAACAGACATAAAGGTTGCAATCCAACCCAACGTTTTCATTTGCTTTTCAGTCATTTTCTTCTCCTTTCGACTTAGAACCACTGTATTATACACTATTTTTCAAAACCATGTAAGCAAAAATTTCCATTGTTATGAAAACGTAAATTATCACAATCTTGGGATAAGATAATCATCAAAAAATCCCTCTGTAATAGTCAGAGGGATTTTTATTCGTTAAGAAAACTTACTTTTTCGAAATTGGTGCTACGCTGGCTAAGAGTTTTTTGAGACCAACTTCTGGGAAATTGATTTTCAATTCCTGAGTGGATCCACTGCCCGATACTTCAAGGACAGTACCTTCACCCCATTTTTTATGAAGGGCAATATCACCAACAGACCAACTTGTCTCGTCTGATTTACTATTAGATGCAAATTGTCCAAATGGTAAACCACTTGATTGGATCGATGTAGGAGCAGCATTCCGTTTTCGTTCTTGAAGCGCCTGAGCCAAACTCATTCCTTTACCAAATGCTGTTCCTCCACTACTATAAGAAGCTTTAAAACTTGTATTAGCCGGACGTGCTAATCCTTGATAGGTCAACAAATCTGAACTAATCTCATTGATAAAGCGTGTGGGACGATTGTAACTAGTACGTCCGAATAACAAGCGAGAGTTTGCATTGGTCAGATAAAGAATTTTCTCAGCGCGAGTGATTCCTACGTAGGCCAAACGACGTTCTTCTTCTAATTCATCTGGATCTTCAGCAGCACGACTGAGTGGGAAGACATTTTCCTCCATACCAATGATAAAGACAACAGGAAACTCAAGCCCTTTGGCCGCGTGAAGAGTCATCAAGGTTACTTCAGATGTCTCTTGGCTACCAGAGTCCGTATCTGCTATCAAAGCCAAGTCGTTCAGGAATCGACTAAGTTTATCTAGTCCTGTTTCCTCTTCATCACTTTCAGGATCATCATCGAAGTTTTTCGTAACAGAGAGGAACTCCTCGATATTTTCAACCCGCGCCTTACTTTCCAAGGTTGCTTGGGCCTTGAGTAAATCAACATATCCTGTTTTTTCTAATACTGCTTCTACCAACTCCGTGATTGTCAATCGGTCCAGTTGTTCCCGCAAATCGAGAATCATGTTAGCGAAGTCCCAAATAGATTGAGCTGCTTTTCCTTTGATTCCTGATAACATGATATTTGCTGAAGCATCTAGCATGGACATTTCTTGCAAATTAGCAAAATCACGAATCTTCTCAACAGTACCTGGACCAATTCCACGCTTGGGTTCATTGATGATACGCTCAAAACTGATATTATCACTTAGGTTGGCAATGAGATTGAGGTAAGCAATGATATCACGAATTTCCTTACGGCTGTAGAATTTCGTTCCACCAACCATTGTATATGGAATATTTGACTTAAGCAAAGCTTCCTCAATCGTACGTGACTGGGCATTGGTACGGTAAAGGACTGCAAAGTCTTTATGAAGGAAGTTATGAGTGCGACCAAGTTCATCGATGATTTTGGCTACAAAGACAGCCTCATCCTGTTCGTCGTTTGCACGATAGTAAATAATCTGCTCCCCATCAGCATTTTGGGTCCAGAGATTTTTTGGACGACGATTTTTATTATTTTTAATAACATCGTTGGCAGCTTGTAGGATTGTTTTAGTGGAACGATAATTTTCCTCTAACAAAACGACCTTAGCATCTGGATAATCCTTCTCAAAATCAAGGATATTCTGCATATCAGCACCACGCCAACCGTAGATGGACTGGTCAGCATCCCCAACCACACAGATATTTTTGAAGCGTGAAGCCAAAAGTTTGACTAGTTGATACTGGGCATGGTTGGTATCTTGATACTCATCAACATGGATATATTGGAACTTTTGCTGGTAATAGGTCAAGACATCAGGATTTTGATCAAAGAGACGCAAAGTCAACATAATCAAATCATCAAAGTCTACTGACTCAGACTGACGAAGCTCCTTTTGGTATGCAGTATAACATTTAGCCACAATATCAGTATACAAATCTCCAGCTTGAGCAGCATAAGCCACATCATCAATCAGGTCATTCTTAGCATTTGAAATGGTCCCCAAAATAGAACGTTCATTCCATTTTTTAGGATCTAAGTTTAATTGTTTTAAGATGCGCTTCATCAGTGTTCGTTGCTCACCTGGATCGATGATGGTAAAGTTACGATTGTAGCCAATATGATCTGCATCACGACGTAAGATACGAACGCACATAGAGTGAAAGGTCGCTATCAAACAATCCTGAGTAGCTGGATTGAGCCCATAGGCACGTTCTTTCATTTCACGTGCTGCTTTATTAGTAAAGGTAATAGCTAAAATATTCCATGGATTTACCATCTTTTCATCAATTAAGTAGGCAATACGATGAGTCAAAACTCGTGTCTTACCGGAACCAGCCCCCGCCATAATAAGCAAGGGACCTTCTGTAGTCTGTACCGCTTCTGCTTGGCGGTCATTCATACCGTTTAATAAAGGATTCATTTTCTCTTCCTATTCTTCAAATCAATGGTTCTATTATATCAAAAAAGACGGAAAATAACTCGAACTTGGACAAGCTTATTTTACAAAAAAAGAACACCAGCAAGTGTTCTTTTTGTTTTAATCATGAATTGATTCTAAGAGTGTCAAGAGTGCTTGCGCAGAGCGAAGACCTGCTTCTACGATAAATTCATCAAAAGAAATAGAAGCTTCGTGGTTAGCATTATCACTCATGGCACGAACAACCAAGAATGGTAGTTCCAAGGCATTTGCTGCCTGAGCAATAGCTGCACCTTCCATCTCAACCGCGAGAACCTGAGGAAAGTGTTCTTTAATCACCGCAATCTTATCATCACCAGCTACAAAACTGTCTCCAGTCGCAATCAAACCTAAATGCCAATTTTGATCAAGTTTAGATAAGCTCTCTTGAATCAAAGTAACAAACTTTTTGTCTGATTCAAAGTAAAGTGGTTGTTGGGCCATTTGACCGTATTCATAACCAAAAGCAGTCACATCAACATCGTGGTAGGCTAGTTTTTCAGCAATCACGACATCTCCTACTGAGATACCTTCAGCTAGGGCACCCGCTGAACCCGTATTGATGACAGCATCCACTCTAAAGTGATCAGCTAAGATTGCGACACTCATGGCAGCCATGACTTTTCCAATACCACTCTCCACTAATACAAGCTCAACTGAACCAATTTTACCTGTATGATACTTATTTCCTAATACCGTCTCTTCTTGAGCATTTTCTAAATGTTGAAGTAGATAAACTAGCTCTTCTGGCATAGCTGCTATAATTCCTATTTTCATGACATTCCCCTTAAATAAATCTCATTGCTAAAACTAGCAAAATCAAGAGAAGAATAACACCAAATAGAATCTTATTCAGTTTTGAGTTAAAGACATTTCTCTTAGTATATTCGATTCGACGACTTTTATGGATTTGAGGTTCAACCTCAATCGTTAAAGTATCCTGACTAAATCCATGGTCACTTGAACGTGAAGGTCTATAATGTTGAGATGAAGTAGATAATATCTTTGTCTCTTGATCATCCACTAAAGTAGGACCAGAGATGTCTTCACCGCGATTAGCGCGTTCAATCATTTCGTCTGTTAATAAAGGTTTTCCCATAGGTTCCTCCCCTATTTTTCTTGTAATTCCCAGTACTGGATAGCCATGATAGTCTTGGCATCACAAATATCACCAGACTGGATGAGTTGTTTTGCTTGTTCAAGACTAACTTCTAGTAGTTCCAAAGTTTCATCTTCATCCTGTGGACGTGGATTTTCGACTTTGGATAGGTTACTAGCCAAGTACAGTTTCAATCTTTCATTACAAAATCCAATAGCAGAATAGAAATCATATAAAAGAGTCAAATCCCCTGTGTAGGCTGCTTCTTCTTCTAATTCACGAAGAGCTGCTGCTTCTGGATCTGCATTTTCGCCAACTTCTAATTTTCCAGCAGGAATTTCATAAGAAACTTTTTCAATCGCCTTGCGATATTGCTTCACTAAGACAATTTTGTTTTCTTGAGTAACTGCAAGAACACATACTGCACCGTTATGGAAAATCAAATCGCGTTTAGCCGTCCCTTTTCCTGAAGGAAGTTCAACCTGGTCTTGAACCAATTGGAAAATAGGACCTTTATAGATTTCTTTTCGACTAATCGTCTTCTCTTCAAATTCCATGGTTAACTCCTATTTGTTTTTAGGATGGTGAGGGAGACGAGTTGCATATTCGTCCTTATTAACTTGACGACCTCGTCCGATGGCAATAGCATCAGCAGGCACATCTTTAGTAATTGTTGAACCCGCACCAACAAGAGAGTTATCCCCTAGTTCTACCGGAGCGATAATCGTTGAATTTGATCCAACAAAGACATTGTTACCGATGACAGTTTTAAACTTGTGTTGACCATCGTAATTCACAGTGATTGTTCCAGCACCAAAATTGACATCACTTCCAACTTCACAGTTTCCAATATAAGTCAAATGACCCGCTTTGGTATTTTCGCCAATAGAAGAACCTTTCACCTCAACAAAGTTTCCGATATGAACATCCTTAGCTAGGCTAGAACCTGGACGAATATGAGCGTAAGGGCCAACTGTAGCACCATCTGCAACACTACTTTCCTCAATCATCGAATTAGTAATCACTGCCCCTGATCCGATAGTACTATCAATAATATATGTTCCATTTGTCAAAACAGTCTCTGAACCAATCTTACTAGAACCTTTGAGTGTTACATTTGCTTCAATTTGAACGTCAGGGGCAATTTCGACATCAACATCAATATAAGTCGCATCTGGATTCACAAAACTAACACCATTGACCATGTGTGCTTGATTAATACGACGACGCATTACAGCTTCTGCTGTAGCAAGTGCGACACGGTCATTTACACCGAGGCTTTCATCAAAGTCTTTCAAAGTATAAGCTCCAACTTTCTCACCAGCTTCACGGAAAATACCAATCACATCTGTGATATAGTATTCACCTTGAGCGTTGTTGGTATTGATATTCTTAAGAGCCTCAAACAGACGAGCATTATCAAAAACATAAGTTCCTGTATTGATTTCTTTGATTTGTTTCTCAAAGTCATTCGCGTCTTTTTGTTCAACTATACGGAGCACTTCAGCGTTGTCATTACGAACAATACGTCCATAACCAAATGGGTCGTCAGCTTCTGCAGTTAAGATTGTAGCTACATTCTTGTGGTTTACATGGAAATCAATCAAATTCTTTAGGCTTTCACCAGTGATTAACGGGGTATCTCCAGCGATAACCAATGTTTGTCCAGAAAGACCTTCAAGAATTGGTTCGGCCATCATTACTGCATGACCAGTACCTAATTGCTCAGACTGTCTCACAAAATCAGTTTGTCCGGCTAAAACTTGTTCAACAAGCTCCGCTTTATGTCCAACAACTGTAACAGTTTTTTCAGGGTCAATTGCACCTACACTACGAAAAACATGCTCAAGCATTGAAATTCCTGCAACCTTGTGCATAACCTTCGGTAAATCTGATTTCATACGGGTACCCTTACCCGCTGCTAAAATAATTGCATAATTTGCCATATTTTTCTCTTTTCTATAGAAATTCTTTATTATTATACCACAATTTAGTTCACGATACACAAATTTGATGAACTCAATACCACTCTAAACACTGTCATTACTTAATTTTGAGTAAATATTTTGATTTTTTTCATTATTTACGATAAACTATAGAGGTATGAGAAAAAAAATTCGTCCAGCTTTTATAGTTATTGTATTTGCTGCTTTTATAGGACTCTTGATTCTCAATCGTCCACGATTCGAAGAACACCCTGTAAAAACTAAACAAAATCCAGTACAAATAGAAACACAAGCTCTACATAACTTGGATAAGCCTATCATCGATATCTCTGGCTGGCAAAGACCTTCAGAAATTAACTATGATATTTTATCTCAAAACATCTCTGGTGCGATTGTTCGAGTTCACGGAGGAAACCAGATCACTACTGAGAACGATGCATCTTATACGAATGGAATAGATAAAGCTTATAAAAGTCATATTTCAGAGTTTCAAAAACGAAATATCCCAGTTGCTGTATATGCATACGTTTCTGGAAAAAGTGTAGAGGAAATGGAAAAAGCAGCTGAATCATTTTATAATTCAGCCTCGCCTTATAACCCTAGTTACTATTGGTTAGATGTCGAAGAAAAAACCATGTCTGATATGAACAAAGGGGTTGAAGCTTTCCGTGCTAAACTAGAATCACTTGGTGCTAAAAACATCGGTATCTATATTGGTGTTTACTTCATGCAAGAACATAGCATCAGTACAGATAAATTTTCTGCTATTTGGATTCCTTCTTATGGACTTGACTCAGGTTACTTTGAAAGTTCACCAAATACAGAACTTGACTTTGACCTTCACCAATATACCTCAAAAGGAAAAATAGTAGGATTTGAACATCATTTAGACTTAAACATCATTTCCTTATCAAAAGATAAGGAAGAGACATTTAGAAAGTTATTCTTAAAACCTTAAATGTAATTAGCAAGTTAGACATTACTTCTGCTTGCTTTTTTTATTTATCTTACTTTGTGTTATAATACTAGAAGAGTTTTTAATGAAAATAATGTACGGAGAGAGTTTATGTTATCTTGGATTTCAAAAATTATTAAGGGAATTGTTATTGCGCTCGGCTTTATTTTACCAGGAATTTCTGGTGGTGTTCTAGCAGCAATCTTGGGTATTTACGAGAGAATGATTCGATTCTTAGCTCACCCATTTAAAAATTTTAAAGAAGATGTTCTTTATTTTTTACCAGTTGCAATTGGGATGTTACTAGGTATTGGACTATTTTCATATCCTATTGAATATCTCCTTGAACACTATCAGGTTTATGTATTATGGAGCTTTGCGGGTGCCATTATTGGAACGGTCCCAAGTCTTGTAAGGGAAGCCACTAAGGACTCCGAAAGAGATAAGATAGATATGATTTGGTTTTGGGCAACCTTCATCATTTCAGGGATTGGACTTTATGTTTTAAACTTTGTAGTAGGTTCACTAAATGCAAGTTTTACAAGCTTTATCTTAGCTGGTGTCCTTCTCGCTTTAGGGGTTTTAGTTCCAGGATTAAGTCCTTCAAACCTTCTCTTAATTTTAGGACTGTATAGTCCAATGTTGACCGGTTTCAAGACTTTTGATTTAATCGGAACTTTTCTTCCAATCGCAATTGGAGCTGGAGCAACTTTGATTATTTTCTCAAAATTAATGGATTATGCTCTTCGTGTCTACCACTCTCGTGTCTATCACTTTATCATTGGGATCGTCCTTTCAAGCACTCTCCTGATTTTGATTCCAAATGCTGGCAATGCTGAAAGCATCAGCTATAGAGGCTTATCTCTTGTTTCCTATGTCATTATCGCCTTCTTCTTCGCCCTTGGCATTTGGTTAGGGATTTGGATGAGTCAATTGGAGGATAAGTACAAATAATGGCAAAAAAAACTAAAGTAAAGAAGACCTTAGTCGAGCAAATATTAGCTAAGGCAGGTGTTGAACACCAAGGGATTCAAATCAATGCTTTAGAGGGAGAGCTTCCTTCTGAGTATGAGAGAAGTCACATTTTTAAAACATTAGCTCTTTTAGGGGACAAGACTGGTCCAGTTATTGGGATTGTTCCTATTACTGAACATCTTTCTGAAAAGAAATTAGCAAGGATTTCTGGTAATAAAAAAGTGAGTATGATTCCGCAAAAGGATTTAGAAAAAACAACTGGATATATCCATGGTGCAAATAACCCTGTCGGTATCCGTCAAAAACACAACTACCCTATTTATATTGATGAAAGGGCATTGGAATTGGAAAAAATGATTGTTTCTGCTGGAGAAGTCGGACACAGCATCATCATTACGCCACAAGATTTGGCAAACTTTGTTAAAGCGAACTTTGTAGATATTTTGGAGGAAAACAAGTCATGAAACTTTACTTTGTTCGTCATGGTAGAACAGTCTGGAATCTAGAAGGTCGCTTTCAAGGTGCAGGCGGAGATTCCCCACTTCTTCCTGAATCCATTGAGACTTTAAAGGAACTAGGCCAATATCTTAAAGATATTTCATTCGACAAGATTTATTCAAGTGATTTACCGAGAGCTGTTAAATCAGCTGAAATTATCCAAAGCCAACTGACAAACCCATGTCCTTTGGAAAGTGTTCCCGAGCTAAGAGAATGGCACCTTGGAAAACTAGAAGGGTTAAAAATTGCTACTTTAAACGCAATCTACCCTCAGCAAATTCAAGCCTTTAAAACAAACTTAGCCAAGTTTGATACGAGTATGTTTGAAGCTGAATCACTCTACAGCACAACTCAACGAACCATTCAATTTATTAAATCTTTGAAAAACACGAAGGCAGAACAACTATTACTGGTTGGCCACGGAGCAAATCTTACTGCAAGTCTTCGAACACTTTTAGGGTTTAATGAAGCCCATCTTCGTAAAAATGGTGGTTTAGCCAATGCAAGTCTAACAATTATAGAGACTGACGACTTCAAAAAATTTACTCTTAATACTTGGAACGATACTTCCTATCAGAAAAATTAATTGAACTTGATCCACCGCATCAAGTTCTTTTTAGTTTTTATAGAATATCCGTGAATTTCTTGACTATTTATGATAAAATGGGAGTATCGTGAAAAATTGATTTATTATTTCAAAATTTGATTAAAAATTAGGAGGAACCCATGTCAACAGAACATATGGAAGAATTGAATGATCAGCAGATCGTTCGCCGTGAAAAAATGGCAGCGCTCCGTGAACAAGGAATTGATCCTTTCGGTAAACGTTTTGAACGTACTGCCAACTCTCAAGAACTAAAAGATAAATTTGCTGACCTTGATAAAGAACAGCTACATGAATTAAACGAAACTGCTACTATTGCTGGACGTTTAGTAACAAAACGCGGTAAGGGTAAGGTTGGTTTTGCTCACCTCCAAGACCGCGAAGGACAAATCCAAATCTACGTTCGTAAAGATGCTGTCGGTGAAGAAAACTACGAAATCTTTAAGAAAGCTGACCTTGGTGACTTCCTAGGTGTTGAGGGTGAAGTGATGCGTACAGATATGGGAGAGCTCTCTATCAAAGCTACTCACATCACACACTTGTCTAAAGCGCTTCGTCCATTGCCTGAGAAATTCCACGGACTTTCAGACGTTGAAACAATCTACCGTAAACGTTACCTTGATTTGATTTCTAACCGTGAAAGCTTTGACCGCTTCGTCACACGTTCAAAAATCATTTCTGAAATCCGTCGCTACCTCGATGCTCAAGGTTTCCTTGAAGTAGAAACACCTGTACTTCACAACGAGGCCGGTGGGGCTGCTGCCAAACCATTTATTACACACCACAATGCTCAAAATATTGATATGGTGCTTCGGATAGCTCTAGAACTTCATCTCAAACGTCTAATTGTCGGTGGTATGGAACGCGTCTATGAGATTGGCCGTATCTTCCGTAACGAAGGAATGGATGCAACTCATAATCCTGAATTTACCATGATTGAGGTTTACCAAGCCTATGCTGATTTCCAAGACATCATGGATTTGACTGAAGGCATTATCCAACACGTTGCAAAAGTTGTTAAAGGTGAAGGTCCAGTTATCTATCAAGGAACTGAAATCAAGCTTAACGAACCATTTAAACGTGTACACATGGTTGATGCAATCAAGGAAATTACAGGTGTTAATTTCTGGAAAGATATGACTTTCGACGAAGCCGTAGCCCTTGCAAATGAAAAACATGTTCCGGTTGAAAAACACTACACAGAAGTGGGACAAATCATCAATGCCTTCTTTGAGGAATTTGTTGAAGAAACATTGATTCAACCAACATTTGTCTATGGACACCCAGTAGCTGTATCACCACTTGCTAAGAAAAATCCTGAAGATGAGCGCTTTACTGATCGTTTTGAGCTCTTCATTATGACTAAAGAATACGGAAATGCCTATTCTGAGTTGAATGATCCAATCGATCAGCTTAGCCGTTTCGAAGCCCAAGCTAAAGCCAAAGAACTTGGTGACGATGAAGCGACTGGCATTGACTACGACTACATCGAAGCCCTTGAATATGGTATGCCACCAACAGGTGGTTTGGGAATCGGTATCGACCGTCTCTGCATGCTACTCACAGACACTACTACTATCCGTGATGTACTTCTTTTCCCAACAATGAAATAAAAACTTAACTCCTAGAAAGATTCTAGGAGTTTTAAGTAACACAAAAGACAACCCCAATTATAAGGTTGTCTTTTTTTGTTTACTTAGAATAAACCGAGAACTGTTCCATCGCTTTCAACATCCATGTTGAGAGCAGCTGGTCGTTTTGGAAGTCCAGGCATGGTCATAACGTCACCAGTAAGTGCAACGATAAAGCCTGCCCCCAATTTTGGTACCAATTCACGAATAGTAATTTCAAAGTTTTCAGGTGCACCAAGAGCATTCGGATTATCTGAGAAACTGTATTGAGTTTTAGCCATACAGATTGGCAATTTGTCCCAACCGTTTTGTACGATTTGGGCAATTTGAGTTTGAGCTTTTTTCTCAAAGTTGACTTTGCTACCACGGTAAATCTCAGTCACAATTTTTTCAATCTTTTCTTGTACTGAAAGGTCATTGTCATACAAACGTTTGTAGTTAGCAGGGTTTTCGTCAATTGTTTTGACAAGCGTTTCAGCTAGAGCCACTCCACCTTCTGCTCCATCAGCCCATACGCTTGCTAATTCAACTGGAACATCGATTGAAGCACAAAGTTCTTTCAAGGCTGCAATTTCTGCTTCTGTATCAGATACAAATTCGTTAATAGCAACAACTGCTGGAATACCGAACTTACGGATATTCTCAACGTGGCGTTTCAAGTTTGCAAATCCTGCACGAACTGCTTCCACATTTTCCTCTGTAAGAGCATCCTTAGCAACTCCACCATTCATCTTAAGAGCACGAAGGGTTGCAACGATAACTACTGCATCTGGCGCAGTTGGCAGGTTTGGAGTTTTGATATCAAGGAATTTCTCTGCACCAAGGTCTGCACCAAAACCTGCTTCTGTTACTGTGTAATCTGCCAAATGAAGGGCTGTAGTTGTAGCCAAGACTGAGTTACATCCGTGTGCGATATTGGCAAATGGGCCACCATGTACAAAGGCAGGTGTTCCATAGATGGTTTGAACCAAGTTCGGTTTGATAGCGTCTTTCAAAATCAATGCCAAGGCACCTTCAACCTGTAGATCACCTACTGAAACAGGTGTACGATCATAACGGTAACCGATAACGATATTGGCTAAACGACGTTTCAAATCTTCAATATCAGTTGCCAAGCAAAGGATAGCCATGATTTCTGAAGCCACAGTGATGTCAAATCCATCTTCGCGTGGAATACCATTAAGTGGACCACCAAGTCCAACTGTCACGTGACGAAGAGCACGATCATTCAAGTCCACTACGCGTTTCCAGAGAATACGACGTTGGTCGATACCTAGCTCATTTCCTTGATGCAAGTGATTGTCAATCAAGGCAGAAAGAGCATTGTTTGCAGTTGTAATAGCATGCATATCACCAGTAAAGTGAAGGTTGATATCTTCCATTGGTAAAACTTGTGCATAACCACCACCGGCAGCACCACCTTTAATTCCCATAACAGGTCCAAGAGATGGTTCGCGGATAGCAATCATGGTTTTCTTACCAATCTTATTCAAGGCGTCTGCAAGCCCGATAGTGATAGTCGATTTCCCTTCTCCTGCTGGTGTTGGGTTGATGGCTGTAACTAGAATCAATTTACCGACTGGATTGTTCTCAACTGCACGGATTTTATCAAAACTGAGCTTAGCCTTGTACTTTCCGTACAACTCCAAATCATCGTAAGAAATACCAAGTTTCTCTACAACATCAACGATCGGTTTTAGCTCAATACTCTGTGCGATTTCAATATCTGTTTTCATAACAAACTCCTCTACATCTAATGTGTTAATTCATTATATCATAAAACAAGATTTTTATCAGTCGTAATGTTTGTTAACGTTCGTAAATATGCCTTTACTAGGGACTTTATCACATTCTATCTAAATTTTTATATGCCTTTATAGGTTTTAACTATGGTTTAATGTGATATCCTTAAGCTTATTTTATCGCTTTCATTTTACTTACTGCTCATTTTTTTGTACAATAGTTCTATGAAAATTTTAGTTACTTCTGGTGGTACTAGCGAAGCAATTGATAGTGTTCGTTCAATAACCAACCATTCTTCTGGTAGACTAGGTAAGATTATTACTGAAACTCTTCTAAAAGCTTGTCATGAGGTTTGTTTGATTACTACTCCTCAAACAGTGAAGCCAGCTAGCCATTCAAATCTTACCATCATTGAAATTAAAAACACAGCTGATTTACTGCAATCGATGAAAGATAAGATTATGGATTTCCAGGTTTTAATTCATTCTATGGCAGTGTCAGACTACACTCCGGTTTATATGACTGGTCTCGATGAGGTTCAATCTAGTCAAGATTTAACAGAACTTTTAGATAAGAAAAATCAGGAAACTAAAATCTCATCCAAGGAAGACGTACAGGTACTATTTCTTAAGAAAAATCCTAAAATCATTTCACTTGTCAAAGAGTTGAATCCTTCAATTCATCTAATTGGATTTAAATTATTGGTTGAAGTCAGTCGAGAATACTTGATTCAAATTGCTCGGGAAAGTCTTGAAAAAAACCAAGCCGATATCATTGTTGCTAACGATCTCACACAAATCAATGCTGAACAACATATCGCATATCTAGTTGAAAAAGCTAGCTTCCAAACTGCTTCTAGTAAACAAGAAATTGCGGACTTGCTCCTCAAGAAAATCCAGACTTATGAGTAAAAGAAAGGAATAATATGGCCCGTATTACACTCGCTATTACAGGATCCATTGCTGCATACAAGGCTGTTGATCTAGTAAGTTCTTTGAAAAAGCAGGGACATTCAGTAACTGTTCTGATGACCCAGGCTGCCACAGAATTTATTCAACCATTAACTTTACAAGTACTATCTCAAAATACTGTACACCTTGATGTCATGCAAGAGCCCTTTCCTGATCAAGTGAACCACATTCAAATAGGAAAAGAAACAGACTTATTTATCGTTGTTCCTGCGACAGCCAATACTATTGCAAAGTTAGCTCACGGTTTTGCTGACAATATGGTGACTGCTACTACTCTTGCTTTGCCACACTTTGTACCTAAACTATTGGCTCCAGCTATGAACACAAAAATGTATGACCATCCTGCTACCCAAGCTAATCTTAAAACTTTAGAAGATTATGGTTATACAATTATTTCTCCCAAAGATTCGCTTCTAGCTTGTGGAGATATTGGCCGTGGTGCTCTCGCTAATCTGGAAACTATTTTACAACAAATAAAGGATAAACTTCATGAACAAACGCTCTAACATTGCTCCAATCGCTATCTTTTTTGCCTGTATGATTGTCATTCATCTGCTAAGTTCTATTCTATTTAATGTCTTGCCTTTTCCAATAAAACCTACTATTGTCCATATCCCAGTTATTATCGCAAGTATTATCTACGGACCTCGTATTGGAGCGACATTAGGTTTCTTGATGGGAATCATTAGCTTAACAGTGAATACAATTACAATCCTACCAACAAGTTACCTCTTCTCACCATTTGTACCAAACGGTAATCTATCTTCGGTTATCATCGCAATTGTCCCACGTATCTTAATCGGTTTGACACCTTATTTTGTCTATAAACTTCTAAAAGGGAAAGCTGGACTCATTTTCGCTGGTGCTCTTGGTTCTCTAACAAATACTATTTTTGTCTTGGGAGGAATCTTCTTCCTCTTTGGTAATGTTTATGACGGAAACATTCAACTACTACTCGCATCAGTAATTTCAACAAATTCGATAGCAGAATTAGTTATCTCGGCTGTTTTAACTCTTGCCATTGTTCCAAGACTTGAAAAAATTAAACAATAAAAACTGTATCAAGAGATACAGTTTTTTTTAGTTATTACTGAGCTAAACGAGCTTCTTCTAAAATCTTTTCAATCTTAGTAGACAACAAGTCAATCGCTACCGTATTGGTTACTCCTTCAGGGATCACAATATCAGCGTAACGTTTTGTAGGTTCAATGAATTGATGATACATAGGTTTTACTACACCTAGATATTGATCAATAACGCTATCCAAGCTACGACCACGCTCTTCCATATCCCGTTTGATACGTCGGATGATACGGACATCATCATCAGTATCTACAAAAATCTTAATATCCATCAAATCACGAAGGCGTTTGTCTTCTAGAACTAAGATCCCCTCTACGATAAAGACATCTTGAGGTTCTTGACGATAGGTTTTTGAACTTCTAGTATGGGCAGCATAATCATAGGTAGGAATATCTACAGGACGACCCGCCAATAATTCCTTGATTTGCTCAATCATCAAGTCAGTATCAAAAGCAAAAGGATGATCATAGTTAGTCTTGATTCGTTCTTCAAAAGTTAGATGAGATTGATCTTTATAGTAGGAATCATGCTCAATCATAGCAATTTTTTCATTAGGAAAATGTGACAAAATTGCTTTAGAAACACTTGTTTTTCCTCCTCCAGAACCTCCTGTTACTCCGATAATGATTGGTCTATTTTGCATAGTTGCCTCCTTGTAATGTCCGTTGTCTATTTTACCATAATTTTTGGAAATTTTACAGATAGAGTTTTCTATATAATAGAACAAAAAAAACCTTGCAACCAAAGTTACAAGGTTTATAATGATTAATCAAAGTTAACGTATTCTTTTGAAAGTTCAAGAACTTCTTCCATTGTTGAACATTCAGTAAGAGCACGGTTAGCGTATTCTTGCATTTTAGCTGTGTCGAGTTTCTTCATCAAGCTACGTGTACGAAGGACAGATGTTGCTGACATAGAGAACTCATCCAAGCCCATTCCGACAAGAAGTGGAACAGCAGTTTGGTCACCAGCCATTTCACCACACATACCAGCCCATTTACCTTCAGCGTGAGCCGCTTTGATAACGTTGTTGATCAAACGAAGGATTGATGGGTTATATGGTTGGTAAAGGTATGAAACTTGTTCGTTCATACGGTCAGCAGCCATTGTGTATTGGATCAGGTCGTTTGTACCAATTGAGAAGAAATCAACTTCTTTAGCAAATTGGTCAGCAAGCATAGCTGCAGCAGGGATTTCAATCATGATACCTACTTCGATATCGTCTGCAACAGCAACACCTTCAGCAACCAATTTAGCTTTTTCTTCTTCAAGAATACCTTTAGCAGTACGGAACTCATTCAACAAAGCAACCATTGGGAACATGATACGCAATTTACCGTGAACAGATGCACGAAGCAAGGCACGCAATTGTGTACGGAACATTTGGTTACCAGTTTCAGAGATAGAAATACGCAAAGCACGGTAACCCAAGAATGGGTTCATTTCTTTAGGAAGATCGAAGTAAGGAAGTTCTTTATCCCCACCGATATCCATTGTACGAACGACAACAGGTTTACCGTTCATGCCTTCAAGAACCGCTTTGTAGGCTTCATATTGATCGTCTTCTGTAGGGAAGTCTTGAGAATCCATGTACAAGAATTCTGTACGGTAAAGACCGACAGCTTCTGCACCGTTATCATTCACACCTTCTACGTCTTTAGGTGTTCCAATGTTTGCAGCCAACTCAAAGTGTTTTCCATCAGCAGTAACTGTTTTAGCATCTTTCAAAAGAGCCCATTCTGCTTTTTGCTTAGCATAAGCTTCACCAGCTGCTTTGAATTCTGCAATTTGTTCTTCACTTGGGTTAATTACAACTTCACCAGTAATACCTGAAACTGCCAAAACATCACCATCTTTAACAAGTTCAGTAATGTTGTTTGTACCCAAAACAGCAGCAATTTCAAGTGTACGAGCCATGATAGCTGAGTGGCTTGTACGTCCACCAATGTTTGTTACAAAAGCTTTTACAAAGTTTTTGTCCAATTGAGCAGTATCAGATGGAGTCAAGTCATGTGCAATCACAATTACTTCTTCATTAATAGAAGCTGGGTTTGGCAACTTCTTACCAAGAAGATTTGCCAATACACGTTTTGTAACGTCGCGGATATCTGCTGCACGTTCTTGCATGTATGGGTTGTCTTCCATTCCTTCGAAGATAGTGATAAACATGTCTGTAACTTCTTTCAGACCTGCTTCTGCATTTACTTTCTTAGCGCGGATAGTTTCTTTGATTTGTCCGATCAATTCAGGGTCAGCAAGAACCATCAAGTGAGCGTCAAATACTTGTGCCGCTTCTTCTCCAAGCGTACCTACAGCTTTCTCGCGGATAAGAGAAAGCTCGTTTTGAGAAGCTTCAAGAGCAACATCCAAACGAGCCTCTTCTGCATTTGTATCTTCGACTGTAACAGTCTCGAATGATAAATCCGGTTGAACGAGTAGATATGCTTTAGCAACTGCAACACCATCAGATGCTGCGATTCCTTTAAGCATTTCTGTCATATCCTTATGCCAATCCTTCTTTTTCCATTGTTTCTGAGATAGCAGCGATAGCGTCATCAGCGTCTGCACCTTCAGCAGTGATTGTAACGTCAGCGCCTTGACCAACACCAAGACTCATAACACCCATGATAGATTTAAGGTTAACTGATTTACCTTTGTATTCAAGAGTAATATCTGAAGCAAATTTGCTAGCAGTTTGTACCAACAATGTTGCTGGACGTGCGTGAATACCTGTTTCTGCCACTACGTGGAAATCTTTAGAAGCCATAGTTTGACTCTCCTTTTGTTCTTTCTTTTTTGAGTTATATGTGATAACCCTTACAATTTGGTATTATATCATCTTCTGGGATTTTTTTCAAGTATTTTATGGGATTTCTTCTTTTTCCTTTCAGATAACTTGCTGAAAATCTTCTATTTTATGTATCAAAATACATCATGTAGTTTTTTTAATTTTGTCTATAAAAAAAACGTTGTTATTTATGGGTTCTATTTTTTGTAATCACTACATATTGTGTTTTAATATCTATCATACAAAAAAATTCTACAATATTTAGTTTTTCTTCGTTGACAAAGATTTTTTTTCTGATATACTTAAGAAGTAATTAAATTTTTGAAAGAGGAGTTACAGAATGGTAACCGTTTATTCTAAAAATAATTGTGTTCAATGTAAAATGACCAAACGTTTCTTAGATAGCAACAATATCGCTTATCGCGAAATCAATCTTGACGAACAACCTGAATTTATTGAACAAGTTAAAGAGCTTGGCTTTAGCGCTGCTCCTATCATTCAAACACCAACTGAAGTTTTCTCTGGCTTCCAACCAGCAAAACTTAAAAAACTTGCTTAAGTATCAGGATTAAAAGCTTCTATGTCAATCTTAGAAGCCTTTCTTTTGTAATGAAATAAAGGGAATTTTATGGGATTAAAACAACTTGAGGATGTAACATACTTCCGTCTAAACAATGAAATCAACCGTCCTGTTAACGGACAAATCATGCTCCACAAAGATAAAGAAGCTCTGGATGCTTTCTTTAAAGAGAACGTTGTACCAAATTCTATGGTATTTAATTCTATCACTGATAAAATTGATTACCTTATTAAACACGACTACATCGAAACAGCCTTTATCCAAAAATATCGTCCTGAATTTTTGGAAGAGCTCTATCAATTTATTAAAGACCAAGACTTCCAATTCAAGTCATTCATGGCTGCATACAAGTTCTATAACCAGTATGCTTTAAAAACTAACGATGGTGAATACTATCTTGAAAGCATGGAGGACCGTGTCTTCTTTAACGCTCTTTACTTTGCTGATGGAGACGAAGCAATTGCTATTGATATCGCAAACGAAATCATCCACCAACGCTACCAACCAGCTACACCTTCCTTCTTAAATGCAGGTCGTGCACGTCGTGGTGAATTGGTATCATGTTTCTTGATCCAAGTTACAGATGATATGAACTCTATCGGACGTTCTATTAACTCGGCTCTTCAACTTTCACGTATTGGTGGTGGTGTGGGAATTTCCCTCAGCAACCTTCGTGAAGCTGGAGCACCAATCAAGGGCTACGAAGGAGCCGCTTCTGGGGTTGTACCAGTTATGAAGCTTTTTGAAGATAGCTTCTCTTACTCTAACCAACTTGGTCAACGTCAAGGTGCTGGTGTTGTTTACCTCAACGTCTTCCACCCAGACATTATCGCCTTCCTTTCTACTAAGAAAGAAAATGCTGATGAAAAAGTTCGTGTGAAGACACTTTCGCTTGGTGTTGTGGTACCTGATAAATTCTACGAATTGGCTCGTAAGAATGAAGAAATGTACCTATTTAGCCCATATTCTGTAGAAAAAGAGTATGGCGTACCTTTCAACTATATCGACATCACTGAAAAATACGATGAGTTAGTTGCAAATCCAAACATTCGTAAGACAAAGATCAAGGCGCGTGATTTGGAAACTGAAATTTCTAAACTACAACAAGAATCTGGATATCCTTACGTAGTCAACATCGATACAGCTAACCGCGCTAATCCTGTCGATGGTAAGATCATCATGAGTAACTTGTGTTCAGAGATTCTTCAAGTCCAAGAACCAAGTCTTATCAATGATGCGCAAGAATTCCTTAAAATGGGTACTGACGTTTCATGTAACCTTGGTTCAACAAACGTAGTCAACATGATGACGTCACCTGACTTTGGTCGTTCTATCCGAGCTATGGTACGTGCTTTGACTTTCGTTACAGATAGTTCTCACATCGTCGCTGTTCCTACAATCGACCACGGAAACAGCCAAGCTCATACATTTGGACTTGGAGCTATGGGACTTCACAGCTATCTTGCTCAACAATTGATCGAATACGGATCACCTGAGTCTGTTGAATTTACAAGCATCTACTTCATGCTTTTGAACTACTGGACTTTGGTAGAATCAAATAATATTGCGCGTGAACGTGGTGTTACCTTCCACAACTTTGAAAAATCAGACTACGCAAACGGTAGCTACTTTGATAAGTACACAAGTGGTAAGTTTGTTCCAAAATCTGATCGTGTTAAAGAGCTTTTTGAAGGTATCTTTATCCCAACTGCTGCTGACTGGGCTGAACTTCGTGATAAAGTTATGGCAGATGGGCTTTACCACCAAAACCGCCTTGCTGTAGCACCAAATGGTTCTATCAGTTACATCAACGATGTTTCTGCTTCTATCCACCCAATCACACAACGTATTGAAGAACGCCAAGAGAAGAAAATTGGTAAGATTTACTATCCTGCAGCAGGATTGTCAACTGAAACAATTCCTTACTACACTTCTGCCTATGACATGGATATGCGTAAAGTCATTGATGTTTATGCAGCGGCTACTGAGCACGTAGACCAAGGACTTTCACTCACTCTCTTCATGCGCAGTGATATCCCAACAGGTCTTTACGAATGGAAGTCAGAAAACAAACAAACAACACGTGACTTGTCTATCCTTCGTAACTACGCCTTTAACAAGGGTATCAAGTCTATCTATTACGTTCGTACCTATACAGATGACGGCGGTGAAGTTGGTGCTAACCAATGTGAAAGCTGCGTGATTTAAGGACTTACTTAGAACATCTATACTATTAGGTAATAACAAAAAGTCGGTAACCCGACTTTTTGTGCGGTAGACCAAACATAGAATGATACAAGATTCATCATCATTTTATTTAATAAAATCAAAAGAAAGAGATTTGTAATGGAAACTTACTACAAAGCCATTAACTGGAATGCCATCGAAGATGTCATCGATAAATCAACATGGGAAAAACTAACTGAACAATTTTGGTTAGATACTCGTATTCCTTTATCTAATGACTTAGATGACTGGAGAAAGTTATCAAATCAGGAAAAAGACTTGGTAGGAAAAGTCTTTGGTGGTTTGACACTTTTGGATACCATGCAATCTGAAACTGGGGTAAATGCGCTCCGTGCTGATATCCGTACTCCTCACGAAGAAGCTGTTTTTAACAATATCCAATTTATGGAATCTGTTCACGCTAAGTCGTATTCTTCAATCTTTTCAACTTTAAATACCAAATCTGAAATTGAAGAAATTTTTGAGTGGACTGATACGAATCCATATCTTCAGAAAAAAGCACAAATCATCAATGAAATTTACCTCAATGGTACTCCTCTTGAAAAGAAAGTAGCCAGTGTATTCCTTGAAACCTTCCTCTTCTATTCTGGTTTCTTTACACCACTCTACTATCTTGGAAATAACAAATTGGCTAACGTTGCTGAAATCATTAAGTTGATCATTCGTGATGAGTCTGTTCACGGTACTTATATTGGTTATAAATTCCAACTTGGTTTCAATGAGTTACCTGAAGAAGAGCAAGAAAAATTAAAAGATTGGATGTACGACCTTCTCTACACACTTTATGAAAATGAAGAAGGTTATACCGAAAGCCTTTATGATGGTGTTGGATGGACTGAAGAAGTTAAAACCTTCCTACGTTACAACGCCAACAAAGCTCTTATGAATCTGGGGCAAGACCCTCTCTTCCCTGATTCAGCCGATGATGTCAACCCTATCGTTATGAACGGGATTTCAACTGGTACATCTAACCACGACTTCTTCTCTCAAGTTGGTAACGGATATCTACTTGGTGAAGTTGAAGCCATGCAAGATGATGATTATAACTACGGATTAGATTAATTTAAACAACAAAAGAACATCTCTGTTTGTTTTGGACTAAGATGTTCTTTTGTTTTTGTTTATTTTTGTTCCCTTTAAGTTGCTTAGGTGTTTAAAATATGATAAAATAGTATTAAATTGGGGGTGATTTAATGCTCAAACAAGAAAAACTTGATACGATTTTAGAAATTATCAATACCAAAGGAACAATCACTGTTAAAGAAATTATGAACCGTCTAGATATTTCGGATATGACTGCTAGACGTTATTTACAAGAACTTGCTGACAAAGATTTACTTGTTCGAGTTCATGGTGGCGCTGAAAAGCTTCGCTCTGGCTCTCTTTTAGCAAACGAACGCTCGAACATTGAGAAACAAGGTTTACAAATCGCTGAAAAACAAGAAATTGCTCGCTTTGCAGGGCATTTAGTTGAAGAAAGAGAAACCATCTTCATTGGTCCGGGAACTACTCTTGAGTTCTTTGCTCGTGAACTTCCAATTGATAACATACGTGTAGTGACAAATAGCTTACCGGTATTTATCATCTTGAATGAACGGAAACTCACAGACTTAATCTTAATTGGGGGAAATTACCGTGAAATTACTGGTGCCTTTGTAGGTACTCTGACCCTCCAGGACATCGAAAGCCTTCAATTCTCTAAAGCTTTCGTTAGCTGCAATGGAATTAAAGACCATGCTATTGCTACTTTTAGCGAAGAGGAAGGCGAAGTCCAAAAACTAGCATTAAATAATGCAAATAAAAAAATCCTTTTGGCTGACCATAGTAAATTTGATAAATTTGATTTTTACACCTTTTATAGTATAGCAGATATCGATACCATTATCTCCGATTCAAAACTTAGCGATGAAATCCTAAAAGCTTTATCCAAACAAACAAAAATTATTAAATCAACACCTTAAAAAGTCTCACTAATAGTGAGACTTTTTTTATACATTTAATCGATAAGGCCTGTTTCAGCTACTTTCTTATACCAATAAGCTGATTTTTTCGGGTAACGTTCTTGAGTTTCGAAATCTACATAGAAGAGACCGTAACGTTTTTCGTAACCATTTGACCATGAAAAGACATCCATCAACGACCAGATAAAGTAACCTTTTACGTTTGCTCCATCTGCTATTGCATCAGACAAGACTTCCAAGTGTTGTTTCACATAATCAATACGGCCATCATCGTAAACAGTGTTGTCCACAAATTCATCTTTGTATCCAAGTCCGTTTTCAGTGATGTAGATTTTCTTATAGTTTGGATAGTCATTTTTCACGCGCATGATCTGGTCATACAAACCTTGCGGATAGATAATCCAGTCCCAATCAGTACGAGGAACATAATCAGGCGCTACTCTACGACCAACACCTTTGATTTGGTATTTAGAGCTTCCTTTCTCCCCTTTACCATTATGGATGATTTCAGTTTCACCATCAAAGGCTTCCATCCAGTCACTCATGTAGTAGTTAATTCCAAGGAAGTCGTTCAAATCTTTAGCTGCTTCAAGCGCTGCAAAGTCTTCGTCACGAAGATCCAAGCTACCACCATTTACTGATAAGATGTGGTTTACACCTTCCATTGTTGCATCTGAATAGTGTCCAAGGTATGTAGCATCCAAGATAAATTTGTTATGGATGATATCTTCCAACTCAGCAGCACGAACGTCTGCAGGGTTTTTAGGATCCAATGGATACTTGGTTGGAAGGGCATGAACAACCCCGATTTCACCTTTGTAGCCTTTGTCTTTATACAATTTTACAGCACGAGCATGAGAAACCATCATATTGTGGTGAGATTGGAAGACTTTGGCAAGGTCGTATTGAATCCCTGGTGGGAATTTACCGACCAAGTATTGACCGTCACCAATTGGGCCAATTTCATTGAAGGTTGTCCAGTAGTTGACTTCTGGGAATTCTTCAAAACAGAAAGCAGCATAATCTACAAAGTGTTCGATATTTTCACGATTCAAGAAGTCTCCATTTGAGTGAAGAGCTTCAGGAGTATCAAAGTGGTGAAGAGTTACGAATGGTTCTACATGACGTTTATGACATTCTGCAAATAACTTATGATAGAATTCTACCCCTTTTGGATTGACTTCACCATAACCAGTTGGGAAAATACGTGACCAAGCAATAGAAATACGAATTCCGTTTACGCCATATTCTTCCGCCAACTGTAAGTCTACTGGATATTTATGGTAGAAATCACTTGCTGGTTCAGCAGTATACCAATAGTTGTCTGCTAAGTATTTGTCCCATGCAACAGGTCCTTTACCGTCTGTATGAGTCGCACCTTCTGCCTGATAAGCTGCAGTTGCGCCACCAAAAATAAAATCTTTAGGAAGTGTTTTTGTCATTTTTTCACCTATTTCTTAATTGAACCAAATGAAAAGTGAGCGGAGAGGAGTTAGTGAGCCATCCATCTCCATCTCACTTCTTGTACCAAGCCACCGAATTGTGACATGAGGAGGTAAAAACGATATATTTTTACCGACGAATTAACAAGTCGATTAGGAAAATCGCCATAGCGATTTCCGTTACGATAGGAGACTGTTTCACAGTCCCTATCGTTAATCGAATTGAGCTTGAACGAATGCAAGAGCGCCTTTACCATCACGAGTCAACTTGATGTATTGAGCTCCTTCAGTCTTAGCCAATTTGATGCCTAGTTTATCTGTTTCAGCCTTCATATCTTCGAAGTTGGAAGCAACCTGAGGCGCCAAGATAACAAGGTCAAATTCTGGCAACATTTCACGGTGGGCTCCATAGCCACCTGCTGCAGCTTTAACTGGAACTTTATACTCTTCTGCGGCTTTATTCAAAGCATTGGCAAGAAGACCACTTGTTCCTCCACCAGCACAAAGAACGAGGACGTTTGTTTCTTCAGTAATTGTATTTTGTGCTGAATCTACTCCAGCTTTTTCAAGAATAGCATCTGCTTTTGCAGTGTTAAAGTTTGCAGCTACCTTTTCTTTTAATTCATCATTAGTTTTACCTGAACGTTCTTCTTCAAGAATTTGTTCATCATAAACCTTGAGGAATGGATAGTAGATAACAATATCTACTACAATTAACAATGCTGCAAGAGCGAATGATAAGAACTGGAAGTTTGTACCAAGAACAATACCAAGAGGTCCTGGTGTAGTCCATGGAAGGTTGGCAGTAAATGAGTTCATGCCAAGAGTTTCGATAAAGAATTTGAAGATCCATACGTTTGCAATAGGTGCAAAGATAAATGGAATAAAGAAGATTGGGTTCAAAACAAGTGGTGCACCAAACAAGATTGGCTCATTTACACCGAAGAATGTAGGAACTACTGAAGCACGTCCGATTGCACGATTACGTTTAGACTTACACAACCACATAAACATGAATGGAACTACAAGAGTTGCTCCTGTACCACCCATAGTGACGATAAACATTTGTGTACCAGATGTAAGGATCTTATCAGCGTGCATACCTTGTTGAAGGAGGTTCAAGTTGACTTCGGCATTTGCATAAGTGATCGCTGCAATCGCAGGCTCAACGATAGATGGGCCGTGAATACCAATAAACCAGAAGAATGCAAAGGCACCGAAAATAATCGTAATACCAACATAACCGTCTGCTGCTGAGAATAGAGGCGCAAAGAATTTACCGATTGATTCTGCTACGCTTGCCCCAACAAAATGACGAGCAAGTAAGTCAAGACCGTAAAGGGAAACGACAGAAAGCGTAAATGGAATAACATCTTTGAAGACTTGTGAGATATTTGGTGGAACTTCGTCAGGCATACGAATAGTGACATTGTTCTTCACACAAACCTTATAAATAGCTACAGTTACAAAGGCTGCTAGGAAAGCTGAAAGCAAACCTTTTGTTCCGAGGAAGCCTGTTGCAAAGCCACCTTCAATTGGGTCAGCTGCCAAGATCAATAAACCAACAATAGCAGCTAATAGAGTTGACATATAGTTGATTTGGTTGGTTTTTTCCATGCTACGGTTAACAGAGTCTGTTAATGATTTAGCTGTTGTACCCGCGACCAAGAGGGCGAGAATGCCCATAGAATAGCTGTAAGGTTTCATCAAAAGTGCTACAACGTCATCCGACCAAACAAATCCCCATGAGTTAGGTACAAAGGCAATCAAAATAAAGATACTTGAGAATAAAATGACTGGCATTCCTGCGATAAATCCATCACGAATAGCACGGAGATAGATATTTCGAGATAGTTTTTCAAAGAAAGGCTTCCCTTTCTCGATAAATGCAATTAACTTATTCATTATTTAGCTCCTCTCTTATAAAGTTCAATTAAGTGGTGCATCAAATCTTTTAGCAATATAGTGGTCATCAAATGGTCTTGTCCATGCATCATGGTGACACTATATGCTAAATCGTCACCTGCAGCTTCTTTCGTTAGTAGACTTGTTTGCGCGTGGTGGGCTTCTGCGATGCAAGATCCAGCTTCTTCAACTAAGGCGTCAGCTTTAGCAAAATCACCTGACTCAGCAGCTTTTAAAGCTTCTAAGAGTTTTGAACGAGCGTCACCTGCATAGGCAACAATCTCAAAACCTAACAATGTTACTTCTTCTCTATTCATGATAG
>CAUUTJ010000016.1:0-29783 GCA_963548045.1 uncultured Streptococcus sp. | reverse complement strand
TTCAAGAAGTGGAGCGATATCTTTCCAGTCTCCAAAAAGAACATTCCCAAGCTTGATAACAGAAGCAGGGATGGCTCCATCAAGTTGCCCTTCAAAGGTCACTTTTACACTTGTCTTTTTTTCAGCATTAGCGATAAATTGGATAATTTCTTGTGCATTCATTTTTGTAGCAGTCATAGGTATCTCCTCACTCTTTGTAATGCTTACTATTCTACCAAAAAAGGCTTCAATTTTGAAGCCTTAAGTGTTAAAAGAGGATTCTTTCAGTTTATCTTTTGATTCTTCAATGGATAAGAAGATCATGGGAATAATAATCAAGATCATAGCCAGAAGCAGATACCCATCTAGGACCAGACCTAGAAATAGAACACTTAGAATAGCTGATGACAAAGGTTCGCTTGCACTGACGACTGACACCACCAAAGGAGAAACGAGCGAGACAGCTTTCATGGATAGGAAGAAGGCAAAAGCTGTCCCCAAAAAGGCAATGGTCAAACAAATCAAGATATTCACCCAATCTAGCTGAAAGCTAATTCTATAAATAGGGTAGAGAAAATTGCTAAAGAGCCCAGCCAGCATCATTCCCCAGCCAACAGTTGGCACAAAACCGTATTTTCGAGCGAACGGTTGGGGCAAGATGACATTAAACATAACTCCCAGAGCACTGAGAAGCCCTGTCAGCAATGCGAGGGGAGTGATGGATAGTTTAGACAAATCGCCTTTAGTAGCCATCAGAAAGACCCCGAGCATAGCAGTCAAAACATAGAAAATTGCTTTTTTAGAAGCTTTTTTCTTGTAGATAAGACGGTTGTATATGAGAATGAAAACAGGACTGATAAATTGTAGGATAGTTGCAGTTGTTGCATTAGAGTATTCTACACAGAGATAGAAGAAATACTGAACGGAGAAAATTCCTAAGATAGCATAAGCCAGAAAAGGCAGATAGTTGTTGCGGTTTCTCCAAAGGTCGAATAACTGTGAACGAAACTTAAAGCAGGACAAGATGAGTACAAAACTACCTGCAAGACTTAGTCGCATAGAAGTGATCCACCCAGAGGAGACTGGATAATGCGTAAAGAAGAATTCTCCTAAAATGCCACAGATACCCCATATTAATCCGGATAGGAGGGAGTATATGGTTCCCTTGAAAATATTTTTTTGATAGTGATTCATATAAAAGTCGAGTTAGGTGACATACTCTTGATAATAGGTATGTTAGCGTTGGGACCTATTCGAAGAAGAGCTGTTATTATTGTTATTATTTTTATCTTTATCTTTATCTTTATCTTTATCCTTATCCTTATCTTTGTCTTTATTGTCTTGTTTTATTAAATTTCCAACAATCGTATTCCAAGCTTTTTGGTAATCAGAGTCACTTCCACCAATAGCAAATCGGTAGGTAGTAGTCGGAGCACCAGCTTGGCTAGCCCAGTAACTTGTTACCATTTCTCCAGTAACGTCAATCTCTTTGCCGTTGATAGTGACCTTACCAGGCTTCTGTCCAGTCGACTTAAGGACTTGCGAAGAAGTTACACTTGAATCAAGGCTGAAACGCTCAGTTCCCCAAGCAGAAGGAGAGGCTTGTTGAATAGCGTTTACGAGGTGGGCCATATACTTAGCATTACGATAATATGCGCCTTTGGCTAACGGACTGTTATCATCATGACCAACCCAGCCACCAAGGGTCAATCGTGGAGTTGAAAGCATGAGCCACATATCGCCCTCCTCGTTGGTTGTACCAGTTTTCCCAATCCAATCAGCACCTGCTAGACTGGAATTTATACCATAAAGATCGCTTTGGAAGCTTGTAGTTATTCGGGATGAAAGTACATCTCTCAGTAGACTTTGCATAATGGTTGCAGTAGCTTTTGAGTAGACTTGAACAGGTTCGTCTTTATGTTCATAGATAACTTCTCCACTACTTTTTTCAATTTTCGAAATCATGTATTTTTTATGGTAAACACCATTGTTGGCCAAGGTTTGGTATCCGTTTGTATGTTGAGCTACAGTAACTTCAATTCCTCCTCCCATAGGAAGACTTTCAATACCATATTCTGGGATTTCATACCCCATTTTTTCCATATAGGAGCGGACATCAACTCCTTTTTCACGAAGCATACGATAAGTCCAGTAGGCTGGGATATTCCAAGAATAATTGAGAGCTTCCTTTAGGTTTATCATAGCTGTTCCCGGACTGTTGACGTGCATGATCGGAGTTCCGTTGGCAAAGTTCGTTGGATAGTTTGATAGGATGCTAGCACTTCCCATCAAGCCTTGGTCAATAGCAATACCATAGGCTAAGATAGGTTTGGTAGTCGAAGCCGGAGATCGTTTTGTGTCAAAGGCGTGATTATTTTGATTGCTTTGGTAATCTCGTCCTCCTACAAATCCTATGATGGCTCCTGTTTTATTATCCATTAAGACATTTCCGACTTCAGGTTGACCACTACTATCATTTAGAAGGTAGCTATAGTTTGCAACTGCATTTTGCATTGCATTATGGATCGTTTTATCGATTGTAGTAGTGATACGGTAACCACCATTTTGAATTTCTTTTTCAGCCAATTCACGATAAGATTTCTGAATAGATTCGTTCTTGAGTTCTTGGGCAGAAACGTTATCTTTTTTGACCAGATAATCATACATGACGTTAGTCGCTTCATCAAGTGCAGTGAAGTAAAGATACCCCTTAGCTGTTAGGTTTACACTTTCTGCTGGCAAGAAGTCTTGCTTAATGTCATATGCTATATAGGTTTCGTAGTCTTCCTGACTGAGCACTCCAGTTCTGTACATATTGTAGAGAACATCTTTGGAACGCTTGATTCCGAGTTCCATATCCTCTTCACTCTTCATCTCACCAGTGGCCTCATAAGGAGAGTAAGAGATAGGGCTTTGTGGTAATCCTGCTATAAAGGCTGCTTGAGGGATTGTTAGCTGATTTGCATCAACCCCAAAAATACCTTTGGCTGCTTGTTGAGCCCCTGCAATATTTTGACCTTTATTGTTACGGCCAAATGGAGCAACGTTGAGATAAGTTGTCAAGATTTCATCCTTGCTCATTGCTCGCTCTAAAGCCAAGGCATCCACAATTTCACTAGCTTTACGAGCGAGTGTAGGGGCATCACCAACAACTTGTTGTTTGATGAGCTGTTGTGTCAGAGTAGATCCACCACTCGAAGAACCAAGACCGATAAAGTTTCCTAGACTAGCACGAATAACAGCTTTAGGAACGACACCATTGTGTTCTGCAAAATGTTCATCCTCTGTTGCAACGATAGCCTGCTTGAGATTGTCTGAAATAGCGTCCGACGCAACAGATGTTCGTAGAAGATCGCTCTCAATAGCACCGATCATGGATCCGTCAGCATAGTAAATCTCAGAGATGGATGAAATATCATTCACCTGTTTGATCAGATCCTCCGTCTGAGGAACGGTTACTTTGTCAAATAGAGAAACCGCATAACCGAAAACAACCCCAGTGCCCAAAAGTCCACCAAGAAAGGCGATGATAAAAAGGGTATTAAAGGTTGCCTTGATTCCCAATAAGATATTAGCAAAGATTGTCCAGATATTGGTCTTTGTTTGTGTTTTCTCCTTAGAAGTTTTAGGACAAATTTTGGTCAAATCTATATTTTTTAGTTTTGTTTTTAGAGACTGAAGGAAAGCCAGTCCTTTTTCTTTAAGTTCTAACAATTTATTCTTCATTTCTTTCCTCACTTCTTATTATTATACCATAAAAGTATCTATTGCAAGAAATTAGGCTTGGACTAGGTTTAGAGGTATTTAGGTAATAAAAAAACCAGGTAAATTCAACCTGATTTTAAGGATTTATTTTTCTTCTGAAAGTTCTTTTCCAAGATCAATCAAGTAGTCTTTCAAGTGGTCTTTAACTTGTGGGTGTTTGAGAGCATATTCGATGGAAGTTTTCATAAATCCAAACTTATCTCCAACGTCATAACGTGAACCTTTAAATTCACGGGCGAATACACGTTGAGTTTTGTTGAGTGTATCGATAGCATCTGTTAGCTGGATTTCATTTCCGGCACCAGGTTTTTGATTTTCAAGAATACCGAAAATCTCTGGTGTGAGAAGGTAGCGACCAATGATGGCTAGATCACTTGGTGCATCCTCAGGTGCTGGTTTTTCAACGAAGGTCTCAACGCTGTATAGCCCATCTTTTCCTTCGCCTTGAGGCGCGATAACACCGTAGGCAGAAACTTCATCATGTGGGACAGGCATTACGGCGATAGTAGAAGCATGAGTTTCTTCGTAATCATTCATGAGTTGCTTGGTCAATGGGATAGCATTGTCATCAGTGATATCCATGAGGTCATCTCCAAGCATGACCACAAACGGTTCATTTCCAACGAAAGCTTTGGCTTGTAAAACGGCATCTCCGAGACCACGTGGGTGGGTTTGACGAATGAAGTGAAGACGCATACCAGTTGTTTCATCAACTAATTTCAAAAGATCAGTTTTTCCTTTTTCCTTAAGGTTGAATTCCAACTCAAAGTTTGAGTCAAAATGATCTTCGATGGAGCGTTTTGACTTCCCTGTTACAACTAGAATGTCCTCAATTCCAGACTTGAGAGCTTCTTCAACGATAAACTGGATGGTTGGTTTATCCACGATTGGCAACATTTCTTTGGCCAAGGCTTTGGTTGCGGGTAGGAAACGAGTTCCAAGTCCTGCAGCAGGGATAACGGCTTTTCTAACTTTTTGCTTCATGAGCTTCCTTTCTAACGGTGATTATGACCACTCGTTTTCCGATTTGAACTCATTGCTCATAAGTTCAGCAACGGCATCCTTAATATTAATATTTTCATAAATAACTTGATAAATAGCTTGAGTGATAGGCATGTAAACGTCAAGTTCTTGTGCCAACTCGTAAGCAGCTTTGGTTGTTGAAATTCCTTCGATAACCATTCCCATATTTGCTTCGATATCTGCCAAGGCTTCACCACGACCAAGAGCATCTCCAGCTCGCCAGTTACGTGAGTGGACAGATGTTCCGGTAACAATCAAATCCCCAACCCCAGAAAGTCCACTGTAAGTCAACGGATTTGCTCCAAGTTTAACACCCAGACGAGTGATTTCTGCAAGTCCGCGCGTGATAATCGCTGCCTTTGCATTGTCTCCAAAGCCAAGTCCATGAAGGGCTCCTGCTCCAACAGCGATGATGTTTTTAAGAGCACCAGCTGTTTCCACTCCAATCACATCTGTATTGGTATAAAGACGGAAGTAGTGATTACTAAAGAGTGTCTGAACATACTGAGCTGTTTGTAAATCTTTAGAAGCAGCAGTAATCAAAGTAATGTCACGTACAATCGTTTCTTCTGCATGGCTAGGACCAGATACAACTACAATCTCACTACGCAACTCTTCAGGGATTTCTTCTTCTAGAATGGTTGAAAGACGTTTGTGACTATTGGGCTCGAGACCTTTTGAAGCATGCATGACCACCACTTTATGATCCAAAACAGCAGCCACTTGTTGAGCTACCAATCTGGTCACCTTAGTAGGCACCACAAACAAGACAGCATCAACACCCTTCAAGGCTTCTGCCAAATCATGATAGGCCACAATTTTATCGTCTAATACAATATCCTTAAAATAGCGTTTGTTAGTATGTTGTGTATTAATTTCATCAATTTGGTCAGGAATATTTCCCCAGATACGCACTTCTTGTCCGTTGTCATTAAGAACTTGTGACAGTGCAGTACCCCAAGAACCAGGCCCTAAAACAGCGATGGTTTGTTTGTTCATATTTTCCTCCTTCTGAGAAAGCACTTTCCTATATTCTACCATAAAAAGGACTAACTTGCATTAATATTATTTATTAAGAATTAACTTATAGAGAGTATAAATAAAAAACAGCCAATAAGAAATTTGGCTGTTTTTAGGAGAAAAACTAGAGTGTAATACTATTGTTTTTAGAAATTTTCATAAATAGTAACAATGAAGTAACTGTCAAGACAGTGAGGATAGTTGACAAAGCAGCTGCCACGCCATAATTTCCACGAAGTACTTCAGTATAGATAGCTACGGTCATTGTTCTAGTTTTAACATTGTACAAGAGAATCGAAGTAGAAAGTTCTGAAATCATTGTTACCCATGATAGGATTGCACCTGAGATGATACCTGAAAGCATCATTGGGGTAGTGATTTTAGTAAAGGTATTGAGACGACTACTTCCTAAACTTTCTGCAGCTTCTTCAATGCTCGGAGAAATCTGTTGCAAGCTCGCTACTGAAGATCGAATAGTATATGGGAGTCTTCTTACAGATAAGGACATAATTAGGATAAAGGCTGTTCCGGTAATCATAAGGAAGCCACTTCCGAAAATACCTGTATTAAATGAAGAGATAAAGGCAATACCGAGAACGGTTCCTGGCACGATATAAGGTACCATACTAAGACTATCGATTAGATTGGTAAATAAGTTGCGTTTACGAACTGCAAGGTATGAGATGAAGGTTGCAAATACAACAACGAGAACCAAGGCAAGTAGAGGGATACGAATGGTATTGAAAATAGCAGATCCCATGCGGTTAAAAGCTGTCTTATAGCTGTTTAATGAATATCCTTTGACAAAAACCATACCTGATGTCTTAAGGAAGGACGTATAAATCAAGTAAACTTGAGGTAAGACAGAAAATAAAATAATACCATAAACAGTTACATAAATAGCAGCCATCTTTCCTTTTGTTGTCTTCTTAGGTTCGATTGGATGAAGTGAGTTCATACTGAAGCTAAAACGATTTGAAATATATTTTTGAATGAGGAAGATAGCCAGTGCAATTGTAATAGCCATGATTGCTAATGCTGATGCGAAAGCTGAGTTACCTCCAACTTCACTAATGAACTGTGTGTAGATTAACACTGGGAAGGTACGGTATCCCTCTCCAATCAACATTGGAGTACCAAAGTCAGAGAAAGCTCTCATAAATACTAGTAGGGCTGCTGCTAATAAAGTTGGGACCAAAAGAGGTAAAATGACTTTTACAATACGTTTAAAGCCGAAAGATCCCATGCTTTCCGCAGCTTCCAAAAGGGAATTGTCAATACTCTTCATAGTTCCAGCTACATAAAGGAAGACGAGAGGGAAAAGTTGAAGAGTGAAGACAAGTACAATACCTTGGAAACCATAAATGTCAAAACTTGGCAGGTGCAGTGTGTTGGTTAAAAATTTTGTGATTACTCCGTTTCTACCAAGAAGTAGAATCCAAGAGTATGCACCGACAAAAGGAGCTGACATAGATGCAATGATAATCAAAATTTGCAAAAACTTCTTACCTTTGAAGTCGTACATTGAAAAGAGATAAGCTAGTAAGGTACCAACAACGACAGAAGTAATTGTGGCGGTTACGGAAACCTTAAAACTATTAATGAGTGTTTCAGAATAATAAGATTTGCTAAAGAATGTAACAAAATTTTCTAAAGAGAGGCTACCTTCATGTACCAGTGCTTGCTTTAATACGGTCACAATAGGGTAGACCAAGAAAACCAAGTATGTAAGGAAAATGAAGAAGGAAGATGCAGTCCAGATGTTTAGTTTTTTACGCTCCATGGCTGGCTCCTTTTATGAGATTACGCAAACCGTCTTCAGAGAAGACATTGAGTTTTTGAGTATTAATTCGTAAACGAACACAATCTCCTTTTTCTAAATCTTCTTCGAACGTTGATTCTTCACTTACTTGAAGTTTTGGAGCAAATCCTGTTTCAATGAAGTATTCAGTGTTAAGTCCAAGGTATACACTATCGGTGATTATTCCATCGATTGGGCCATTTTCATCACGGATAAATTCTTCAGGACGAATGCTGACACGGATGTTTTGTTCGTCAACTTGGTCAAGAGCTGGCATACGAAGAGAATAGCCATCTTCGAAAACTATATAAGCTCCGTCAGCTTGCTTTTCTAGACGAGCAGGGATTATATTTGTTCTACCAATAAATGTTGCAACAAATTCATTCGCAGGTTTGTGGTAAAGTTCTTTTGGACGACCAATTTGTTGAATAACACCATCTTTCATAACGGCAATTTGGTCAGAAATAGCCATGGCTTCTTCTTGGTCATGAGTTACGTAGACAGTTGTAATACCAACTTCGTGTTGGATTTCTCGTATAGCTTGACGCATATCTAAGCGAAGTTTTGCATCTAGGTTACTGAGGGGCTCGTCCATGAGGAGAACGTTAGGATTAACAGCTAAGGCACGTGCTAAGGCAACCCGTTGTTGCTGACCACCACTAAGTTTATCTGGTCTACGATCAGCGTATTGGGAGATCTGCATTAACTCAAGGTATTTATTCGTTTGTTTGATGAGTTCATCTTTTGGAACTTTCTTTTGCTTGAGTCCAAATGCTACGTTATCACGCACTGTCAAATGTGGGAAAATCGCATAGTTTTGGAAAACCATTCCAATGTTTCGCTTGCTAGGTTCCATATTGTTGATTTTAGTGTCGTCGAAGTAGAATTCCCCTCCTTCGATGCTATTGAAACCTGCAATCATACGAAGCAAGGTTGTTTTTCCACACCCTGAAGGCCCAAGGAGAGTGAAAAGGCTCCCCTTAGGAATGGTAACGTTTAAGTTTTCGATAACAGGTACATCATTGTAGATTTTCTTAGCATTAATAATTTTAATCTCGCTCATAGTCGACCTCTTTTATTGTTTAGATTGGATATCTGTAAAGATTTCGTTGTATTTTTTTACAATATCTGATTTATTTTTGATGACATAGTCATAATCTTCAGTTAGTGTTTTAATTTGTTCGATTGGTTTCATGTTTTCGCTAGTTTTAGCATTTTTACGAACTGGACGGTTAGTAGTTGTTGTACCAAGGGTATCTTGAACTTCTTGAGAAATGATAAAGTCGATAAATTTCTTAGCGTTTTCTTTATTTTTCGCGTTTTTTATAATAGCAGCACTTGCTGGTAAGAAGACAGTTCCTTCTTTTGGATAAACAACTTTAATGTTGGCACCATCGTTTAGAAGTTTAACTGCAGGATCTTCGTATGAAAGACCAACAGCCATTTCTCCATCTGCCACTGCCTTATAAACACCAGATGAACTTGATCCGATTTTACCATCGATTAGGGTAAAGAGATCTTTGACATATGTCCAAGCTTTATCGTCTGTATACCCACCTTGTGCTTGTAGCATGTTTGTTAGTTGTGCAAAAGCACTGGAAGAGTTAGCTGGGTCAGCAGTTGCAATTTTACCTTTGAGTTCTGGTTTGATAAGATCGCTATATCCTTCGATATTCATCCCCTTTGTTAAATCAGGGTTTACAATTAAAACACTTCCGTCTAATGTATAAGGAGTTGAGTAACCAGTTGTATTTTGATATTCTTTGATGACATTTTCATTTTCAGGAGAAACGTAGTTTTCAAAAAGCTCCCCATGAGTAGCATATTGAGTATAAGAACCACCAAAGATGACATCTGCAACAGGTGCTTCTTTTTCAGATTCCAATTTTTTAAAGAGTTCACCAGTTCCTGCTTGAATGAGTTCAACTTTAATGCCATATTTTTCTTCAAAAGCAGGAATTGTTGCACCAATTAACCCTTCTGAGTTTGGTGAATAGACTACAAGAGTATCGCTTCCTCCATTTTCAGTTGCTTTATCTCCTGAAGCGTCATCAGAAGAGCAGGCAGTCAGCCCTAAAATAGCAAGTCCACAAGCAGCAAAATACATCCATTTCTTTTTCATGATGGATACCTCCAAAGTTTTGTTATATCTATTGTAAAGAAATGTAAGCGTTTTTAAAACTCAAAATTCTATCCTTTTAGGGGAAAATTCTCTACAAAAAAAGAAGAATAGTTTCTATACTATTCTTCCAATAGTTTTTAATTCTTTTGGAGAAATATGAAAATATTTTTTAAAAACTTTTCCAAAATACTTATAGTCTGAGAACCCCACTTGTTCAGCAATTTGGCTAAGAGGATAGTCAGGCTGTTGGATCATTTTTTCAACCGCTTGTTTTAAACGATATTGCAAAATATACTCGTTCAAGGTAATAGGAAAATCTTCTTTAATAACTTTATATAGATAACTTTCACTATAGCCTAAATTTTCTGCAATGGTAGAAATGGTAAAGTGTTCGGAGTAGTTCTGATGTATAAATTCGAGAATTTGTTGAATCAATTGGTTTTGAGGATTAATTCTTTGAAGAGAGGTGACAAAGGTCTGATAATCTTGTGAAAATGGATTGTTTTGATGTTGATTCATCTGAAGACGCAGTGTAATTTTTTCTAGACACTCTGTTAATTCAGTGACGTTTATGGGTTTTGATAGAAAATCTACAGCTCCAAATTGCATAGCTTTTTTTGCATTTTGGAAATCATCGTAGCCAGATAGAATTACTTTTTCATAGGAAATAGACTGTGTGGCTTCAAACATCATGAAAGCATCCATGATTGGCATGGTGATGTCCGTCAGCACAATATGTGGTTTTAGTTTTTGAATCAGTTCCATCCCTTCTTGTCCATGACTAGCGGTTCCTACAACTTGAATACCTAAGGTAGAGTAGTCTACAGCAATCTCAAGCCATTTTCGAATTAGATGTTCGTCTTCGACAATGATAAGTTTAAACATGTGTTCTTCCTTTCGTTACAAATTTTACCCAGGTTTCGCCTTTAGGGTTCACTCCTAAATCCAATTCGACAGTATCAAAAAAGTTATTTAATCGTTTGTAACTGTTGACAATACCATGTTGCGTATGTGGGCTATTCAGAGATTCTAAGATATGTAGTCGTTCTTGTTTAGTCAAACCACCGGCATTATCCATAACGATAAAGGTTAGTTTTTCCTGATCTTGAGTGATTTTTATAGAGATAGCAAGGTCGATACGATACTGTCTTCCGTATTTTAGAGCATTTTCTACAAGGGGTAATAGGAAAAGTTTTGGGATGACTTGGGAATATAGTTTTTGAGAACAGTCAATATGATAAGAAAATTGTTCAAAGCGGATTTGATGAATCTTTAGATAAGCTTCGATAATTTCTAAGTCCTTCCCAAGAGTCGTTTCTTTCTCTAATTCAGTCACGCTGTATCGCAGGATGCGTGTGAGATTTTGAATAAGGTCTTGTGTAATACTAGCATCAATCATACTCGTGATTTTAATAGTTTCCAATGTATTGTATAGGAAGTGAGGATTAAACTGAGCTTCTAGCATTTTTCTTTCAAAAACCCATTTTTCCTTTTCAATGGTCAACATCTTTTGATGAAGCTCGTCCAACTCCTGCAGCATATCGTTAATTTTCTCAGCTATCAGTTCAAATTCATCCTCAGTATGGAGAGTAAGTTTCTTTTCTTTTTTCTTAGGAATTTCATGTAATTGAAAGACTAAACTTTCAATAGGACCAGCATTATGGGTTGCGATTTTATGGGCAATTCTTCTAGCCTGCCAAAAATATAATAGAAAGATACAAAGTGTTAGTATGGAAGCAAGGCTAAGTAAGCTAGGAATAGGAAAGAATGATTGGAAAGTGTAAATTGAAAAAATTGAATCAACTTTACGTTTTTCAATCAAAATTGGATTTTCAACGAACCAATGTGTTTTTGAACGGAGCGATTTCTCATCAAATTTTTCCAGAGTTGATTGTGTAAATTGATTAGTATTACTAGAGTATATATTACCAAAGGAATCTGTGATGATATATTTTGAATTAATTAAGGGGATACTTGATACGAAATCATTCTCATTCACAAAGGAAATACTATATGCTATTGCTCGTTGATTTTGAATTATAGGCATAATAAAGACAGCATAATGTTGCTTGTCCATCGATAGAGCAACTTTCTCTGAAATGGATCCTTGGGTAGTGTTTTGAATTAATAATTTTAAATAATAGGGAGCTAAAAGAGTTTCTTTATGATTGCGATTGGTGCTAAATAAAAGTTCACCAGTCTCATCGAGAATGACAAAATCAGAACTGAGTTTTAGTTGAGCTTTTGTTTCATAAAATAGACTAAATAATTCTCTATCAGTGTGTTTACCTTCTATAAATTCTGGAACCATTTTTTTATTCATGGTTTCCAATAATTCATAATTTGCTTGTTTCATGTCTTGAACATGTTGAGTAATTTGTTGAGTATCCTTAGCTAGTTGCTGCTTTTGAAGGAAATAGGAAAATCCAAATAGAAGGATGAGGAGTAAGAGAGAGGTGGCTAGAGCAGCCAGAGAACTGCGGTGAAGAATCTCTTTTTGGAGAGAATTTTTGAAAGAATGGGGCATAAATTACCTCTTTTGAATGAGTTTCTTAAAGTAAGTATAGCAGTATTAAAAATGGAAGGCAAGATTAAGAAAGAAAAGACTTAAAAATAAAGAGGCTAATTCCACCTAAAAATGGTATAATAGGAGCATCACGAAAATTGGAGAGACAGCATGAGTTTTTACAATCATAAAGAAATCGAGCCTAAGTGGCAAAAATACTGGGCTGACCATCACACCTTTAAGACAGGAACAGATGCTTCAAAACCTAAGTTTTATGCATTGGACATGTTCCCTTACCCATCTGGAGCGGGTCTTCACGTAGGACACCCAGAAGGCTACACAGCGACGGATATCCTTAGCCGTTTCAAACGTGCGCAAGGCTACAATGTCCTTCACCCAATGGGATGGGATGCCTTTGGCTTGCCTGCAGAGCAATATGCTATGGATACAGGAAATGACCCAGCGGAATTCACAGCAGAAAACATTGCCAACTTCAAACGCCAAATCAATGCGCTTGGCTTCTCTTACGACTGGGATCGTGAAGTCAACACAACAGATCCAAACTACTACAAGTGGACTCAATGGATTTTCACTAAGCTTTACGAAAAAGGTTTGGCTTATGAAGCTGAAGTGCCAGTAAACTGGGTTGAGGAACTAGGAACAGCTATCGCCAACGAAGAAGTTCTTCCAGATGGAACATCTGAGCGTGGTGGCTATCCAGTTGTCCGCAAACCAATGCGCCAATGGATGCTTAAAATCACGGCCTATGCGGAACGTTTGCTCAACGACTTGGATGACCTTGACTGGCCAGAGTCTATCAAGGACATGCAACGCAACTGGATTGGTAAATCGACTGGTGCCAATGTCACCTTTAAAGTGAAAGGAACAGACAAGGAATTCACCGTCTTTACGACACGTCCAGATACTCTTTTCGGTGCGACCTTCACTGTTTTGGCGCCTGAACATGAACTAGTAGATGCCATCACGACATCTGAACAAGCTGAGGCTGTAGCGGACTACAAACACCAAGCCAGCCTTAAATCAGACTTGGCTCGTACAGACCTTGCCAAGGAAAAAACAGGGGTTTGGACTGGTGCTTATGCGATTAACCCTGTCAATGGCAAAGAAATTCCAATCTGGATTGCCGACTATGTTCTTGCTAGCTACGGAACAGGTGCTGTTATGGCCGTACCTGCCCACGATGAGCGTGACTGGGAATTTGCTAAACAGTTTGACCTTCCAATCGTAGAAGTCTTGGAAGGTGGAAACGTTGAAGAGGCTGCTTACACAGAAGATGGCCTTCACGTCAACTCTGACTTCTTGAACGGTCTCAACAAAGAAGAAGCGATTGCTAAAATCGTGGCTTGGTTGGAAGAAAAAGGCTTTGGCCAAGAAAAAGTGACCTACCGTCTCCGCGACTGGCTCTTTAGCCGTCAACGTTACTGGGGTGAACCAATCCCAATCATTCATTGGGAAGATGGTACTTCAACAGCTGTTCCAGAAAGTGAACTGCCGCTTGTCTTGCCGGTAACCAAGGACATTCGCCCTTCAGGTACTGGTGAAAGCCCATTGGCTAACTTGACAGACTGGCTTGAAGTGACTCGTGAGGATGGTGTCAAAGGTCGTCGTGAGACGAATACGATGCCACAATGGGCAGGTTCAAGCTGGTACTACCTCCGCTATATCGATCCACACAACACTGAGAAATTGGCTGACGAGGATCTCCTCAAACAATGGTTGCCAGTAGATATCTATGTGGGTGGTGCAGAACACGCTGTTCTCCACTTGCTTTACGCTCGTTTTTGGCATAAATTCCTCTATGACCTTGGTGTTGTACCGACTAAAGAGCCATTCCAAAAACTCTTTAACCAAGGAATGATCTTGGGAACAAGCTACCGTGACCACCGTGGCGCTCTTGTGGCAACTGACAAGGTTGAAAAACGTGACGGTTCCTTCTTCCATGTGGAAACAGGAGAAGAGTTGGAACAAGCACCAGCCAAGATGTCTAAATCCCTCAAGAACGTTGTCAACCCAGACGATGTGGTGGAACAATACGGTGCTGATACCCTTCGTGTCTATGAAATGTTCATGGGACCACTCGATGCTTCAATCGCTTGGTCTGAAGAAGGATTGGAAGGAAGCCGTAAATTCCTTGACCGTGTTTACCGTTTGATTACAAGTAAAGAAATCGTTGCGGAAAACAATGGCGCTCTTGACAAGGTTTATAACGAAACTGTTAAATCTGTTACTGAGCAAATCGAGTCTATGAAATTCAACACAGCCATTGCTCAGCTCATGGTCTTTGTCAATGCGGCGAACAAGGAAGATAAACTTTATGTAGACTACGCCAAAGGCTTTATCCAATTGATTGCCCCATTTGCGCCTCACTTGGCAGAAGAACTCTGGCAAACAGTTGCAGCAACCGGTGAGTCTATTTCTTATGTAGCTTGGCCAACATGGGATGAAAGCAAATTGGTTGAAGATGAAATTGAAATCGTCGTTCAAATCAAAGGTAAAGTCCGTGCCAAACTCATGGTAGCTAAAGACCTATCACGAGAAGAATTGCAAGAAATCGCTCTAGCTGACGAAAAAGTCAAAGCAGAGATTGATGGCAAAGAAATCGTGAAAGTAATTGCGGTACCAAATAAATTGGTTAATATCGTTATTAAATAAGAAATGAATCCTTCAGAGTAGAATCTGGAGGATTTTTTGTAGATTACCTATGAGATGTGATATACTATTCACATCTTTAAACTTATAAGAGTAGGACAAGGAGAAAGCTATGCCAGTAAATGAATATGGTCAGATGATTGGTGAACCTGTAGACGATACACCTGGAGTTTTACCGTCGCTTGTACGGATAGAAGGACAGTATACGATTATCGAAGCTCTGTCAGTGGAAAAGCATGCGGAGGATTTGCTGGCTGTTTATGGTCCAGAATCACCTCGAGAGATGTGGACCTATCTCTTTCAACCGCCAGTAGAAAATCTTGAAGAATTAATCGTCACATTAAAGCAGATGATTGAGCGCAAGGATCGTTTCTATTATGCGATTATCGATAAAGTGACTGGAAAGGCGTTGGGGACTTTTTCTCTCATGCGTATTGACCAAGCCAATCGTGCGATTGAGGTTGGTGCAGTGACCTTTTCTCCGGCTCTCAAACAGACAAGGATGGGAACAGAGGCCCACTATTTGCTAGCTCGTTATGTCTTTGAAGAACTCAACTATCGCCGCTATGAGTGGAAATGTGATGCGCTAAATCTACCTTCTAGAAAAGCAGCAGAACGTTTGGGATTTGTCTACGAAGGTACTTTCCGTCAAGCGGTTATCTACAAGGGAAGGACTCGAGACACGGATTGGATGTCTATGATTGATAAGGACTGGCCAAGGGTTAAGGCTCGTTTTGAAGCATGGTTGAAGCTAGAAAATTTTGATGAAAATGGGCAACAAATTAAATCTTTGCGGGAATGCTAGAAAGGTTTGCTATGATTAAGATTACAAAAGAAACATCTGTTTCAATTAATGACGTTTTGCATCTCTATCAGGCAGTTGACTGGACAAATTATACAAATCAGCCACAGATGCTTGAGAAGGCTTTGTCTCATTCGCTAGCGACTTATCTTGCCCGTGATGGTGAGAAAATCGTTGGTTTAGTGCGTTTGGTTGGAGACGGATTTTCATCCGTTTTTGTCCAGGATTTGATTGTTTTGCCTAGCTATCAGCGACAAGGAATTGGTAGTAACTTGATGAAAGAAGCCTTAGCTGACTATAAGGATGCCTACCAAATACAACTAGCGACTGAACAGACAGAAAAAACCTTGGGTTTTTACCGTTCTCTGGGGTTTGAAACCTTATCTACTTATGATTGTACAGGAATGATTTGGGTGGATCGAAAAAAATTAAAATAATTCTTTTATCTTAAGTTAACTTTAAGTTTACTCATGTATCATGTAATCATTAAGTAAAGACCTCCTAACTTTATTTAATAGAAATCCTAAACTTTTCTTTTTCATAATAATCTCCCTAATGAAGCCACCAAATCAGGTGGCTTTTTTGTTTGTAGGCTGGATTTTTGCTATAATAGGAGCATGAGTAGAATTTTAGATAATGAAATCATGGGCGATGAGGAGTTGGTAGAACGTACTCTCCGTCCCCAATATTTACGTGAATATATCGGTCAGGACAAGGTCAAAGATCAGCTTCAAATCTTTATCGAGGCAGCAAAAATGCGTGATGAGGCGCTGGACCATGTTCTTTTGTTTGGCCCTCCAGGTCTCGGGAAAACAACCATGGCTTTTGTCATTGCCAATGAACTGGGAGTCAATCTTAAGCAGACGTCAGGTCCTGTTATCGAAAAAGCTGGTGATCTGGTAGCGATTTTGAATGACTTGGAGCCAGGAGATGTGCTCTTTATCGACGAGATTCATCGCTTGCCTATGTCAGTAGAAGAGGTGCTTTACAGTGCTATGGAAGATTTCTACATCGACATCATGATTGGTGCAGGGGAAGCTAGCCGTAGTGTCCATCTAGACTTGCCACCTTTTACCTTGATTGGTGCGACAACACGAGCTGGGATGCTTTCAAATCCCCTTCGTGCCCGTTTTGGAATTACTGGTCACATGGAATACTATACCCATGATGACTTGACAGAGATTGTCGAGCGGACGGCAGATATCTTTGAGATGGAAATTACCCATGAAGCTGCTTCCGAGTTAGCTTTACGCAGTCGTGGGACTCCTCGTATCGCCAATCGTCTCCTCAAGCGCGTGCGTGACTTTGCGCAGATTATGGGCGATGGCTTGATTGATGATGTGATTACGGATAAGGCTTTGACTATGCTGGATGTAGACCATGAAGGTTTGGACTATGTGGACCAGAAAATTCTCCGTACCATGATTGAAATGTACGGTGGCGGTCCTGTCGGTCTAGGTACCCTTTCCGTTAATATCGCTGAAGAGCGTGAGACGGTTGAGGATATGTACGAACCTTACCTGATCCAGAAAGGCTTTATCATGCGAACTCGTTCAGGACGGGTCGCGACAGCCAAGGCCTATGAACATTTAGGGTATGAATACATTGAAAAATAAGTCTGAAATCTTAGACTCTTTCAAAGAAAATCCTGATATGATGGCTATTCTGACCATCATCCGTGACTTGGAGTTGCAAGATTCCTGGTTGGCAGCTGGTTCGGTCCGAAATTTTATCTGGAATCTCTTGTCAGATAAGCCAGCCTTTGACCGTGAAACGGATGTGGATGTGATTTTCTTTGACCCAGATGTGAGTTATGAAGAAACGCTGGCTATAGAGAACAAGTTGAGAGAGAACTTTCCCCAGTACCAATGGGAGTTGAAAAATCAAGTCTATATGCATCAGCATAGTCCCCATACTGAACCGTATAGAAATTCCTGTGATGCCATGAGTAAATATCCTGAACGTTGCACGGCAGTAGGACTTCGTTTGCAAGCTGACGCAACTTTAGAGTTCTTTGCGCCTTATGGTTTGGAGGATATTTTGAACTTCCAGGTTCGTCCAACTCCTCATTTTTTAGAAAATCAAGACCGAATGAAGCTCTATCAAAAGCGTTTATCTAAGAAAAATTGGCGAGAAAAATGGAAAAATCTCACATTTAAAAATACTTAAGGAAACTTTAAGATAGGAGCTGTATACTTATCTCATAAGTTAAGAAGAACTTAACTTATACTCCTAAAACTTTTTCATAATAATCTCCCTATAAAAAAATTAAGTCGCCCAATCAGGCGGCTTTTTTTGTTCTTAGTTCAAGAAATTTCATGATATAATAGCCCTATGAGATTAGATAAATATTTAGTTGCCTGTGCAGTAGGAAGCCGGACGGAAGTCAAAAACTTTCTAAAGACTGGGCGCGTGACGGTCAATGGTAAAAAGGAAAAATCTGCCAAGCTGCAAATCAATGAAGATACAGACGAGATTTGCTTTGACGGGCAAAAGCTAGAGTACGAGGAGTTTGTTTACTATATGATGAACAAGCCCCAGGGGGTTATTTCAGCAACTGAAGATCCTAAACACAAGACTGTTTTGGATTTGTTGGATGACTTGGCACGTTCAAAGGAAGTTTTCCCAGTCGGTCGTTTGGATATTGATACGCATGGACTCTTACTCTTGACCAATGATGGCAAACTGGCTCATGCTCTTCTTTCACCAAAACGTCATGTGGATAAAACCTATCTAGCGCAGATCAATGGAGTGATGACGGATGAAGACATTGAGACATTTGCGCAAGGGATTCCGCTCAAGGACTTTACCTGTCAACCTGCCAAGCTGGAGTTTGTGTCTGTGGATACAGAAAAGAATCAAAGTCTGGTCCGAGTGACCATCGCAGAAGGAAAATTTCACCAGGTTAAACGGATGGTAGCCTACTGTGGCAAGGAAGTGGTGGACTTGCAACGTCTGACCATGGGAACTTTGACCTTGGATGAGGATTTGAAACGTGGAGAATGGCGTCGTTTAACCAAGGATGAGCTAGAAGCTTTGCTTGAGAGTATCCGCTAGTGATAGCAACACCATGAAATATTAGGAAAATGCGAGGAAAATATCCTTGCCTTTTTCAGTTTTTGGTTGCTTCCTTTGTGAAAAGAGTTATAATAGACAGTAAGAAAAAAGGAGGATTTTATGAACGCGATTCAAAAATCATTTACAGATAAATTATTTGCTAACTATGAAGCAAATGTCAAATACCAAGCTATCGAAAATGCTGCTAGCCACAATGGAATTTTTGCAGCCCTCGAGCGTCGTAAAAGTCATGTCGACAACACACCAGTTTTCTCACTTGATTTAACAAAGGACAAGGTCACTAACCAGAAGGCTTCTGGTCGTTGCTGGATGTTTGCGGCCCTCAATACCTTCCGTCACAAACTCATCTCTCAATACAAACTTGAAAACTTTGAATTGTCACAAGCCCACACATTTTTCTGGGACAAGTATGAAAAATCTAACTGGTTCTTGGAGCAAGTGATTGCGACTGCTGACCAAGAATTGACGAGCCGCAAGGTTAGCTTCCTACTCCAAACTCCACAACAAGATGGTGGTCAGTGGGATATGGTAGTTTCTCTCTTTGAAAAATACGGTGTCGTTCCTAAGTCTGTTTATCCAGAGTCTGTTTCATCTAGCAGTAGTCGTGAGCTCAATGCAATCCTTAATAAATTGCTTCGTCAAGATGCTCAAATCTTGCGTGACCTCTTGGCTTCTGGAGCAGATCAAGCGACTGTTCAAGCTAAGAAAGAAGACCTCTTGCAAGAAATCTTTAACTTCCTTGCCATGTCATTAGGACTTCCTCCACGCAAGTTTGACTTTGCTTATCGTGATAAGGATAACAACTACCAAAGCGAAAAAGGCATCACCCCACAAGAATTTTACAAGAAATACGTTGACCTTCCACTAGAAGACTACGTTTCTGTGATCAATGCTCCGACTGCTGATAAACCATACGGTAAATCATATACAGTTGAGATGTTGGGAAATGTTGTTGGTAGCCGTGCAGTTCGTTACATCAACGTACCGATGGAACGCTTGAAAGAATTGGCGATTGCTCAAATGCAAACAGGAGAAACTGTTTGGTTTGGTTCAGATGTCGGCCAACTCAGCAACCGTAAAGCAGGGATTCTTGCGACAGATGTCTATGATTTTGAATCAAGCATGGATATCCAACTCACTCAAGACAAGGCAGGACGTTTGGACTACAGCGAAAGCTTGATGACCCACGCTATGGTCTTGACAGGTGTTGATTTGGATGAAAATGGTAAATCAACTAAGTGGAAAGTTGAAAACTCATGGGGAGACAAGGTCGGTACAGATGGTTACTTTGTTGCCTCAGATGCTTGGATGGACGAATACACTTACCAAATTGTTGTACGTAAAGAATTACTAACAGCAGAAGAACGAGCTGCTTATGAAGCAGAACCAATCGTCCTTGCACCATGGGATCCAATGGGTGCCTTGGCAGAATAAAAGAATACAAAAAAGAATCAGGTGATAAATCTGATTCTTTTTTTGTTTGTAAATTCTTACCGAGATTACATGATACCGAAGAAACGAGCTGCGATACCAACTGCAAAGAGGGCAAGGATGATTGTGATTGGAGATACTTTTTTCTTAAGCAACCACATGCAAAGGAAAGTAAGGAGAAGTCCCATCAATCCTGGAATCAATGAGTTCAACTGACCTTGAAGCGTTTGTGGTTGAACGCTATCCAAGCTCATACCACTAAGTGCTTGACCAAGAATACCCTTCAATTCTCCACCTGTAACAGGACCTTCTGGGAAGACGATGTAAGCACCTTCTGACAATTGTTTACCTGGAAGGTTGATAGTGAAGTTGATTGATACCCAACGTTGTACAAGAACGGCAAGGATGAACATACCAAGGATAGAAGCTCCTTTAGTGATGTCTTTCAAGATACCACCTGACATGTCTTTGGTGATTTCAGATCCAGCCTTGTAACCAAACTCTTGTGTATACCAAAGGAAAGACATACGGATTGCATTCCATCCAAAGAAGAAGAGAAGTGGCCCAACGATATTACCAGTTGCAGCAAGTGATGCACCAAGGGCACCAAGGATAGGACGTACTGTAAACCAGAAGACTGGGTCACCGATACCAGCAAGAGGTCCCATCATACCAATCTTAACACCTTGGATAGCAGCGTCATCGATGTCAGTACCGTTAGCGCGTTCTTCTTCAAGTGCAAGAGTAACCCCCATGATTGGAGCAGCTACGTATGGGTGAGTGTTGAAGAACTCAAGGTGACGCTCAAGAGCAGCAGCTTGATCTTCTTTTTTAGTGTACAGTTTCTTGATAGCTGGGATCAAAGAGTAAGCCCAACCCAAGTTTTGCATACGTTCGTAGTTCCAAGAACCTTGAAGGAATTGTGAACGCCACCAAACTTTTTGGCGATCTGATTTTGATAATTGAATTTTTTCAGCCATGATTGTTCCCCTTTCTAGTAGTCTTCTAGGATATCACCGATTGGATCGTTAGAAGTTGCAGCTCCTCCGCCACCGTTTCCACCTTGTTTAGAAAGGTTGAGGTAGATGAAGGCAAGGGCAACACCGATGACACCAAGGGCAATCAAAGTCAATTGAGAGATTGCTGCAAGAGCAAAACCGATAGCAAAGAATGGCCATACTTCACGAGTAGCCATCATGTTGATAACCAAAGCGTAACCAACGGCAACGACCATGGCACCACCGACAGCCATACCACCGTTCAACCAGTCTGGCATCAATTTAAGAGCATCTTGAACAGCAGAAGCAGGGATAGCAATAAGGAAGGCTGCAGGGATCGCGATACGAAGACCTTGAAGAACAAGGGCAAAGTAGTGAGCGCGTTCAACAGCTGCAATGTTTCCTTCTTTAGCAGCAGCGTCTGCAGTGTGAACCAAACCAACTGAGATTGTACGAACAATCATAGTCAAGAAAAGTCCAGCTACGGCAAGAGGGATTGCAGTTGCAGTTGCGACTGCGATACCTTCAGTAGTAAAGTTACCACCTTTAATCATGATGATTGCAGCAGCAACAGAGGCAAGAGCAGCGTCAGGAGCTACGGCAGCTCCGATGTTAGCCCAACCAAGGGCGATCATTTGAAGTGATCCACCAAGCATAACCCCTGCTTCGAGGTTACCAGTTACAAGACCGATAAGGGTACATGCTACGATTGGTTGATGGAATTGGAATTGGTCGAGGATACCTTCAAGACCTGCGAAGAAGGCAACAACTACAACCAAGATAGCAGAAATGATTGAAATATCTGACATGGTTTTATTCCTTTTCTATTTAATGTTAATTATTGAACGTTAGCTTTGCTAATCAAGTCAAACAAATCTTTTTTAGTGTCGTTTGGTACTTTACGTACGTCAAATTCAACACCGAGGTCACGCATTTTTTCAAAGGTTGCAACGTCGTCTTTGTCCATTGACAATACGTTATTGATCATTGTTTTACCAGTTGAGTGAGCCATAGAACCAACGTTAAGGGTCTTGATTGGTACGCCTCCTTCGATAGCACGAAGGGCATCTTGAGGTGTTTCAAACAAGATAAGAGCATGTGTGTTACCAAAACGAGGATCTTTTGCAACGTCGATCAATTTCTGAATTGGGACAACGTTGGCTTTTACTCCGTTTGGAGCTGCTTGTTTGATTAATTCTTTACGCAACTCGTCGTTTGCAACGTTGTCTGAAGCAACGATGATACGATCTGCTTTTGAATCTGGTGTCCAAGCAGTTGCGACTTGTCCGTGAAGAAGACGTGTGTCAAGACGAGCAAGATTGATTTTCAATTTACCGTCTCCGATAACTGTTCCTTCTGGGATAGCAGCTTGGGCTACAGGAGCAGCTGCAGCAGTTGCAACTTCCTCAGCGGGATTTAGCTCTTCTGGAAGAGCCTTGATGCCATCTTTAGCTTCTTTAATGATGTTCGCAGCGACTTTATCCACTCCAGCATTGGCGTCCATAAGGCGCTCTGTGTAGGCTTGGATCAACATCGGCAAGTTAAGTCCAGTGATGATGGCAAATTTACGCTCAGGATTTTCTCCCATTACGCGGCTAGCTTGGTTAAATGGAGAACCACTCCAAAGGTCAGCCAAGACTAGAACCTCATCTTCTGCGTCAAATGCAGCCACAGCATTGTTGAATTTGGCGTATAAATCATCTGGACCTTCGTTTGGCATAAAGGTTACAACTTGAACCTTTTCTTGTTCACCAAAGATCATAGATCCTGACTGATGAATACCCGCAGCAAATTCACCGTGGCTCGCAATAATGATTCCGATACTCATTATTGTCATTCCTCCTTATAAAATGTTTGACTTGTAGTTTAAGAAAACTTTAAGACTCTTTAAGTATAAACCGTTTTCAGCAAAAAATCAACTACTTATAATAAATCCTAAGAATGTAAGGGGGAAGTTTGTTTTTGAAGATATTGATATATCAATACTTTTCGAGATTTCATAAAATCTTGCATGGGAAAATTAGTATAAACCTTCAAAGTAATCACTAATTTGTAGAAAGTCGTTTTTCGGTCAAGTTCTCATAGAGTTTTTTGGTATAATATAGAAAGCAATTGATGTTTCTAGTAAGAGAATTTAGAGTGAGAGGTATGTATGTCCCCTTCTATTCAGATATTGAAAAGCCGTTATTTAAAAAATATCAAAGAAAATCCAGAACTCTACATTGGTATTGAGTTGGAGTTTCCTATCGTACATACGAAAGGGCAACCTACCGATATTGAAGTCAGTAAGGACTTACTGCGCTTTTTGGTGGATGCTCTTAGTTTAGAAGTCGAGAAGGAAGATCAGGATGGTAATCCAATTCAACTTGTAGAACCTGCGAGTCAGGATCGGATTTTGTTTGAGGTTTCTTATACGACCTTGGAGTTTGCCTTTGGTAGAGCCCAGAAAATCCAAGAGGTCGAAGGACGATTTCAAGCTTATATGAAGGTCATTCAGGAAAAGCTAAGCGAAAAGGATCATGCTATTCAGGGTTGGGGGATTCATCCAAACTGGGATCAGAATGACAATCGACCGGTGGCTTATCCACGCTACCAGATGCTGATGGATTACCTACATATGGGAAGTCGCCAAGAGAGAGTTAATTTGCATGACTTCCCACAATATGGAGCCTTTATCTGTGGGAGTCAAGTTCAGTTGGATGTATCGACTGCTAACTACTTACGTGTCATTAATGCTTTCACTCAGATTGAAGCAGCAAAAGCTTACTTATTTGCCAATTCTGAGTTTTCGGGAGCAGACTGGGATACTCGGATTTCACGAGATATCTTTTGGGAAGAATCCATGCATGGGATTTATCCAGAGAACGTCGGTGTCAATGCAAAACTCTTCAAAGATGAGGATGATTTCTTTGATTATCTAGACTACTCTGCGATTTTCACAGCAGAACGAGATGGAGAAACCTACTATTTTTCTCCGATTCGGGCTAGAGATTACCTAGCTACTGATGAAATTCTTGCCTATACTCTAAATGGGCAAGAAACTCTTCTGGTTCCTCAAGAGAAGGATTTTCAAACGCACCGTAGTTACCAATATCAAGACTTAACAACTCGTGGGACGATTGAATTCCGTAGTGTTTGTACGCAACCGCTAGACCGTACCTTTGCTTCAGCAGCCTTTCATCTAGGTTTGTTGGTAAATCTAGACAAGCTTGAAGCTTATCTAGAAACTGCTTCTTTCTTTGAAAACTTCGGTCGTGACTACAAGTCTTTGAGACGACAGTTTTCTAAGAAACAACTCACAAATGAGGAAAAAGCTGGTGTTGTCCAGTTCTCCAAAGACTTGTTGGTTATAGCAGAGCAAGGACTTGAGAGTAGAGGTCAGAGAGAAATGACTTATTTAGAGCCTTTAAAAGAAGAATTGACTCTATAATTTTCTTATAAAGGGAGAATTTTCTGAAAAATCATGTTATAATGGATGAGACTATAGATAAAGGATAGAGATTTATGACATTAGTTTATCAATCAACGCGTGATGCGAACAATACAGTAACAGCCAGCCAAGCGATTTTGCAAGGTTTGGCAACAGATGGAGGCTTGTTTACTCCAGTTAGCTATCCAAAGGTAGATTTGGATTTTGAAACATTAAAGGACGCTTCTTACCAAGAAGTAGCTAAGCTTGTCTTGTCAGCCTTCTTGGATGACTTTACAGCAGAAGAGTTGGACTACTGTATCACCAATGCCTATGACAGCAAGTTTGATACGCCAGCCATTGCTCCTCTTGTCAAACTTGATGGCCAATACAACTTGGAACTTTTCCACGGTTCAACCATTGCCTTTAAGGATATGGCCTTGTCTATCTTGCCATACTTTATGACAACAGCTGCCAAGAAACATGGCTTGGAAAACAAGATTGTTATCTTGACTGCAACTTCTGGAGACACTGGAAAAGCTGCCATGGCAGGATTTGCGGATGTTCCTGGAACTGAAATTATCGTCTTTTATCCAAAAGACGGTGTCAGCAAGGTGCAAGAATTGCAAATGACCACTCAGACTGGTGATAATACTCATGTCATCGCCATCGATGGAAACTTTGATGATGCCCAAACCAACGTGAAGCATATGTTCAACGATGTGGCTCTTCGTGAGAAATTGGCAGCCAACAAGTTACAATTTTCATCAGCTAACTCTATGAATATCGGTCGTTTGGTACCACAGATTGTCTATTATGTGTATGCCTACGCTCAGTTAGTTAAAAATGGCGAAATTAAGGCCGGTGACAAGGTTAACTTCACCGTTCCAACAGGAAACTTTGGAAATATCTTAGCAGCTTTCTATGCCAAACAAATCGGTTTGCCAGTTGGTAAGTTGATCTGCGCTTCAAATGACAACAATGTTTTGACAGACTTCTTTAAAACTCGTGTCTACGACAAGAAGCGTGAGTTTAAGGTAACTACTAGCCCGTCTATGGATATCTTGGTCTCTTCAAACTTGGAGCGTTTGATTTTTCACCTTTTGGGAAATGATGCGGTTAAGACCGCTGAACTTATGAATGCCTTGAACACTCAAGGTCAGTATGAATTGACAGACTTTGATGCAGAGATCCTTGACCTCTTTGCAGCAGAGTATGCGACTGAAGCGGAAACAGCTGCAGAAATCAAGCGTGTTTACGAATCAGATTCTTATATTGAGGATCCTCATACAGCGGTTGCCTCAGCTGTTTATAAAAAATACCAAGCAGCGACAGGTGATGCGACTAAGACTGTGATTGCTTCAACAGCTAGTCCATACAAATTCCCAGTCGTTGCAGTAGAAGCTGTGACTGGAAAATCAGGTCTTAGTGACTTTGAGGCCTTGGCTCAATTACATGAAATCTCAGGAGTAGCAGTGCCACCAGCAGTTGATGGCCTCGAAACAGCTCCAGTTCGTCACAAGACAACTGTTGCAGCAGCAGAGATGCAGACTGCAGTAGAATCTTATCTAGGACTTTAAAACAGAGGAAGTAAACTCGGTTGGGCAACTAACTGAGTTTCTTTTCATCAGGAGGAAGGATTGTTTAAGAAAAATAAGGACATTCTCAACATTGCTCTGCCAGCCATGGGTGAAAATTTATTGCAGATGCTCATGGGGATGGTGGACAGCTATCTGGTGGCACATCTAGGTTTGATAGCCATTTCGGGTGTATCGGTAGCAGGCAATATTATCACCATTTACCAGGCAATTTTTATTGCCTTGGGAGCTGCGATTTCCAGCGCCATTTCAAAAAGTTTGGGGCAGAAGGACCAGTCTAGACTGGGCTACCATGTGACAGAAGCACTCAAAATCACCCTACTCTTGAGTTTATTTTTAGGAGCCTTGTCCATCTTTGCCGGTCAAGAGATGATTGGTCTTTTGGGGACAGAAGAAGCGGTCGCTGAAAGTGGTGGACTTTACCTAGCTTTAGTTGGGGGGACAATTCTTCTCCTGGGATTGATGACTAGTCTGGGTGCCTTGATTCGCGCCACTCATAATCCTCGTCTCCCCCTCTATGTGAGTCTCTTGTCCAATGCCTTGAATATTGTCTTTTCAAGTATCGCTATTTTTATCCTTGATATGGGCATTGCTGGTGTAGCTTGGGGGACAATTCTATCTCGTTTGGTCGGGGTTGTGATTTTGTGGTCACAATTAAAACTTCCATATACGAGGCCAAAGTTTGGACTGGATAAAGACTTGCTGACCTTAGCTTTACCTGCAGCGGGAGAGCGTCTCATGATGCGAGCTGGAGATGTGGTTATTATTGCCCTAGTTGTTTCCTTTGGGACAGAGGCTGTCGCGGGAAACGCGATTGGTGAAGTCTTGACTCAATTTAACTACATGCCTGCTTTTGGTGTCGCGACGGCAACAGTTATGCAGGTGGCACGAGCAGTAGGGGAGAATGATTGGGCAAGGGTGGACAAGCTCAGTAGGCAAACTTTTTGGATATCCCTCTTTCTCATGTTGCCCTTGACGCTTAGTATCTATGCTCTCGGAACACCACTAAGTTACCTCTACACCAGTGATTCTGCGGCTATTAAAGCCAGTGTTTTAGTGACGCTATTCTCTCTACTAGGGACTCCTATGACGACGGGGACAGTCATTTATACAGCTGTCTGGCAGGGTTTGGGGAATGCCCGCCTTCCCTTTTATGCAACAAGTATCGGGATGTGGTGTATCCGTATCGGAACAGGCTATCTGATGGGAATTGTTCTTGGTTGGGGCTTGCCTGGTATTTGGGCAGGAACGCTTTTGGATAATGGTTTCCGTTGGATGTTCCTACGCTATCGTTATCAAGTTTATATGACATCGAAAGGATGAGAAATGCAAGAAACAGCTTTTATTTGGGATTTAGATGGAACCTTACTGGATTCTTATGAAGCCATCTTAGCAGGAATTGAGGAAACCTATCGTCAGTTTTCTCTTCCTTACAATAAGAAAGAAGTTAGAGCTTTTATCTTGAAATATTCTGTCCAGGATTTATTGGAGCAAGTGGCAAAAGAGCGAGGACTAGACCCAGTTAAACTTAATCAAGTTCGTGCTCAGAGCTTGGCTGAAAAAAATGCCCAAGTCGTCTTGATGCCAGGTGCACGTGAGGTTCTAGCATGGGCGGATAAGCAAGAAATTCAGCAATTTGTCTATACTCATAAAGGGGACAATGCCTTTACCATTTTACGTGATTTAGGATTGGATTCTTATTTTACAGAAATCTTGACTAGCCAGAGCGGATTTGCCCGCAAACCAAGTCCAGAAGCAGCCATCTACCTTATCAATAAATACCATTTAAACCCAGACCGCACCTATTATATAGGCGACAGAACCTTGGATATTGAATTTGCTCAAAATAGTGGGATTCAAAGTATCAACTTTCTTGCCTCTCCCGCAGCTTGTAATCAACAGATAGAGGATTTAGAAGATATTAGCTCGCTTTCTTTCTAGAATTTTTTAGGAAGAATATGTCAGCTTTATGACAAGAAACTAACAAACTATTTCAAGTAATGTGATTTGTTACAACGAATGTACAGTTCTGTTAAATAGCCCAAAAAGGGCTTTTTTTCTTTTTTCTTTATGTTATGATAGACAGGTACTACATTTGAAAAGGAGTTTGAATAGTATGAAGAAAAGAATTATTTTAGCATCAACAGTAGCCTTATCACTTGCCCCTGCCTTGGCAGCTCAAGCAGAGGAAGTTGCATGGTCACCACGTACAGTTGAGCAAATTCAAAACGATGTTGCTAAAAGTGAGAATAAAACAAGTTATACAATTAAGTATGGAGATACCTTAAGCACGATTGCGGAAGCTTTGGGAGTTGACTTAAATGTCCTTGCTAACTTGAACAAGATTACGAATATTGACTTGATCTTCCCAGATACTGTATTGACTACAATCGTTAATGAGCAAGAAGAAGTAACAGGTGTTGAGGTATACACACCTGAAGAAGTAGGTTCTGATGTAGCAAGTGCAACAGCAGATTTGAAAAAGAACCAAGTAATCGTAGATGACCAAACTGTAAAAGTTAAAGATTTAACTCAACCAGTTGAAGAAACAGAAGTTGTAGCAGAAACAACAGATTCACAAGCTAATGAAGAAGCTGTAACAGAAACTGCAGCACCAGCGGTAGAAGCTACTACCGAAGTAGCAACACCAGTAGCAGAGCCTGTAGCAGAAGCAACAACAGAAGCTACCACTGAGGCTGCAGCACCAGTAACAGAAACACCTGTAGTGGAAGAAACAACCACAACAGTTGCTGAAGCAACTACGGAAGCAACAACAGAAGCTGTAACAGAAGTACAATCAGCACCATCAACTTACCAAGCTGAAGCAAGCCAAGGTGCATCAACAACTTATGCAGCACCAGCAGCACCTGATTATGCAAGTATCGCAGCTACGAAATCAGAAAATGCAGGTCTTCAACCACAAACGGCTGCCTTTAAAGAAGAAGTTGCGAACTTGTTTGGTATTACATCATTTAGCGGCTACCGTCCTGGTGATAGCGGAGATCACGGAAAAGGTCTTGCCATTGACTTTATGGTTCCAGTAAGCTCAGCTCTCGGAGACCAAATTGCGGATTATGTTATCCAAAATATGGCTAGCCGTGGCATCAGCTACATCATCTGGAAACAACGTTTCTATGCACCATTCGATAGCAAATATGGACCAGCCTACACATGGAATCCAATGCCAGACCGTGGTAGTGTTACAGAAAATCACTATGACCACGTTCACGTATCTATGAACTAATGATTAAAAAGAAGCGGGAACTAATTCAGTCTCTGCTTCTTTTTTTGTTTTCAAACTCTTAGATAGCGTAAATCAACTCCAGGTATAAAATAGAAAAACATAGCCTTGAGGGATTGTGACTAGGAGACTAATTTAACGGAGTAAGCAAAATACTTGCAAAGTCAATTTAGTTGTATTATACTTGATAAGTCAACTATTGATAAATCAATCATTGACAAGGAGGGAACAATGTCAGAAATGCATGAATTGCTTTATCAGCTCCATTTAGTGGATCAGACGATTACTCAACTTTTTGAGAAACAATTGGGAATTAGTTTGACCCGCTATCAAATCCTGC
>CAUUTJ010000015.1:0-29834 GCA_963548045.1 uncultured Streptococcus sp. | reverse complement strand
CTGGCATCTGGTCAATAATAGAAACATCCATATCTCCAAAGGCTGTGATGGCTAATGTTCGTGGAATCGGAGTTGCCGTCATCATGAGGACATCTGGATTTTCTCCTTTTTCACGTAAAATACGCCTTTGTCCGACTCCAAATCGGTGTTGTTCATCGATGATGATCAATCCAAGTCGATCGTAGTCCACCCCATCCTGTATAAGGGCATGGGTACCGATGATTACATCAACCTCGCCCTTAGCAACGGTCTCTAAAACCGTTCGTTTTTCTGCAACTTTCAATGAACCTGTTAGAAGAGCTAGTTTCAAATCAGGAAAGAGACTCTCTAGACTTTCAAAATGTTGCTCTGCAAGGATCTCTGTCGGAACCATAAGGGCAGCCTGATACCCTGCCGTTACGGCTGCGTACATCGCTAGACCTGCTACCACTGTTTTCCCACTACCAACATCCCCTTGTAAGAGTCGATTCATGTGATGGTCCGACTTCATATCTGTTAGGATTTCTTCCAGGCTTTTTTCTTGGGCTTGGGTCAGAGCAAACGGTAACTTTTCTTTTACTGCAGTTAATTTTTTCTGAGACCAGTTCAAGATCAGACCACTTCCATCAACCTTATTTTCAGACTTGAGGGTCTGTAATTGCATTTGGAAATAAAAGAGTTCCTCAAACTTGATTCGACGAAGGGCCTGTTTGTATTCTGCCAAATCCTTAGGGAAGTGCATGGCACGAACAGCTTGACTACGGGGCATGAGTTTGTATTTGTCTAGCAAGGACTGAGGGAGATTTTCCTCTATCAGGAGATCCAGTCCTTGATCAAAGGCGGCCTTGATGACCTTAACAAGGCCTGCTTGACTAACTCCTTGCGCCAGACGATAAACAGGTTGAAGGTCGTCCTCGACTTGGGCTAAAACCTTCATACCAGTGAGACTTGCCTTGGCACGATCCCACTTGCCAAAGACTGCTAAAGTCGCTCCTAGCTCAATCTTATCTGCTAAGTAAGGTTGGTTAAAGAAGTTCACCGCGAACACAACCTCACCCTGCTTAAGACTAAAACGTAGGCGATTGCGCTTAAAACCATAATATTGAACACTAGCTGGCGTCACCACCTGACCAGACAGAACTGCTTTCTCACCATCTTCTAGTTCTAGCACCTGCTTGGTTTTAAAATCTTCATAACGGAAAGGAAAGTAGAGCAAGAGATCTTGCAGGTTTTCAATTCCTAGTTTGGCATATTTCTCTGCTGATTTTGGTCCCACACCAGGCAAGACATGCAAGGGTTGATGTAAATTCATGCTCCTCTCCTTTCCTTTTGTTTCTTAATGATACTCTCTCGGAACTCGATCACTAAGGAGGCAAACTACCTCATAATTGATCGTTCCTCGGTAGACTGCTACATCTGTTGCAGTAATCTCCTTGTCACCGTTTGAGCCAATCAAAGTTACCTTGGTACCCAATGGGTACAGCTTAGGTAAGCGAATCGTAATCTGGTCCATAGATACCCGCCCTACGATAGGGCACAATTGTCCATCCACCAGAACTGAGAAATTCTGCATGTCTCTTGTCCAACCATCCGCATAACCGATTGGCAAAGTAGCAATGACTTGTTCACTGTCTGCCTGATAGGTCGCTCCGTAGCCCATACAAGCTCCAGCTGGGACTGTTTTAACATGAACAATGGCTGACTCCAAAGTTAAGGCTGGCTTTAGTTCATAAGGCAATTCTAAAACTTGTCCGCTTGGATTGAGACCATACATAGAGTCCCCCATACGAACTGCATTAAAAATCGTTTCTGCATGCCATAGAGTAGTCGCAGAGTTACTCGCATGGACTAGTTCAGGGACTTCTTGCAAGCCTGCGATTATTTCCTTGAAACATTCTAACTGTTGGTTAAAGTAGCTGTCTGACTCTTCATCTGCAGTTGCAAAGTGGGTAAAGATTCCCTCAACATCGGCTCCATGTTCCTTGAGCAAAGTTTGAGCCTGTTCTGCCTCGCTTGCATCTCTAAAACCAATTCGTCCCATACCTGAATCAATTTTAAGATGAACAGTTAAACCTGATAAGTCTGGCTCTGTAGCTATGAGTTTCTGGATCCATTCCAATCCTGCCACTGTTAAGGTAATGGCATACTCCTTAGCCAGTGAAAGAGATTCAACCTCAGATACTCCCAAAATAAGAATCTTCTTAGAAATTCCTGCCTGACGGAGTTCGATGGCTTCATCGATATTAGAAACGCAAAAGCCGTCAACATCATCCTGAATAGCTGTTGCAACAGCTACCGCTCCGTGTCCGTAGGCATTGGCTTTTACAACTGCCCATTTAAGAGTATCTTTAGGAATATGCGCACCCATTTGTTGGATATTGTAGCGGATAGCTCCCAGATCGATGAGGGCTTTGGTTGGTCTATGTGGACTAGTTTTCATGATTCTCCTCCAAAATAACACTAGCTGTCACAAACTGATCTGTATGGCTGATTGATAGCCAAACTTTTCCTGAAAATGGGGATTTGCTGAAGTAGGGAGCTCCTCTTTCATTGTTCAAGATTTCCAAATCTTGAAAGCCCAACTTCCCAATTCCCGTTCCCATAGCCTTTGAGAAAGCCTCTTTAGCTGACCATCGACCAGCCAAATACTCGACCTGTCTGCGACCTTTGAGACTGGAAAAGCGCTCCATTTCCTTGTCTGTCAAGACACGTTGGGCAAAACCTTTTCTTTTTTCAACTGCATTTTGTATGGAAGCTAATTCTTCAATATCAATTCCGTGTCCAACTATCATTTTTATCAAAAGGAGTTGAGATACCCCCAACTCCATCCTTTTCACTTATTTTGTTAAGGTAGTATAGATTTCTTCTACCAAGGCAACTGTGTTTTCCCATCCTAGACATGGGTCTGTAATAGAGCAACCAAAGAGTTCTGGTTGATTTTGTCGACCATCTGCCAAGTAGGACTCAATCATGAAGCCTCGAACTGTTTTTTTAATCTTTTCATTCCAGTCACGGTTGAGCAGAGCTTGGCGAACAATTCGAATTTGCTCCATATATTGTTTCCCTGAATTATCATGGTTAGTATCAATCATGATAAAGGGATTTTCAAGACCCATAGACTCGTAACGTCCGATAGCATCTAAGAGAGTTTCATAGTAGAAGTTTGGTTCATTTTTCCCATATTCATTCACAGCTCCACGTAAGATAACGTGAGCCAAAGGATTCCCTGAAGTTTCAACTTCTTGGCCATGGAAGAGAAAGGTTTGTTTGTTTTGTGCTGCATAGATGGCATTAAACATAACAGACAGATTTCCAGAGGTTGGATTCTTCATTCCCACTGGTGCATCGATTCCTGAAGCCACAAAACGGTGTTCCTGATCTTCTACTGAACGCGCACCCACGGCATGGTAGCTAACCAAGTCATCAACCAATACTAGATTGGATGGATAAAGCATTTCATCCGCTGTGGTCAATCCAGTTTCTGTAATCACTCGATAATGAAGTTGACGAACAGCCTGCAAACCATTAATCAAACTGGGGGCTTTAGAAGTATCTGGCTGATGAACCAAACCCTTGTAGCCATCTCCATTAGTACGTGGCTTGGCTGTGTAAACACGCATGACCATGAAAATCTTATCGGCCACTTTTTTCTGCAAGTCTGCCAAACGACGAGCATACTCAAGAACTGCTTCTTCATTGTCAGATGAACAAGGCCCAATGACCAACAAGATACGGTCATCCTTTCCTGAAAGGATATCAGCTAGTTCCTGATCACGACTTTCCTTATGTTGCAAGGTTTCTGCAGATAGTTGTGTTTCCGCCTTAATTGCTTCAATATCGATTTCTTGACCCTTCTCGATAAATGCCATATTATTCTCCTAGTCTTTGGTAGATTTCACGAACAAGAGCTTCAGTATTTTCCCATCCAAGACATGGGTCAGTGATAGATTTTCCAAAGACCTCTGGTTCATTTTGACGACCGTCTTCTAGATAAGACTCAATCATGAAGCCACGAACATGTTTTTTAATCTTTTCATTCCAGTCGCGGTTAATCAAAGTTTGACGTACGATACGAATCTGATCCATATACTGCTTGCCTGAGTTGTCATGGTTGGTATCAATGATGATAAATGGATTTTCAAGTCCCATCTTTTCATACTGGGCAATAGTATCCATCAAATTATCATAGTAATAGTTCGGAATGTTTTTCCCGTATTCATTGAGGGCACCACGGAGAATAGCATGCGATAGAGGGTTCCCTGTAGTTTCGACTTCTTTCCCTAGGAAAAGGAAACTCTGTTTGTTTTGAGCTGCATAAATACCGTTGAACATCACATTGAGATTTCCTGATGTTGGATTTTTAAATCCTGTTGGGAAATCAGCTCCACTGGCTACAAAACGGTGTTGTTGATCTTCAACCGAACGAGCTCCAACTGCCATATAAGAAATCAAGTCATCTACCAAAGGAAGGTTTTCTGGGTACAACATTTCATCTGCTGTCGTCATTCCTGTTTCAGAAATAACACGATAATGCAAATGACGAACTGCCTTGATACCATTGATGAGGCTAGGTGCTTCTTTTGCGTTTGGTTGGTGAATCAATCCCTTATAGCCATCACCATTAGTACGTGGTTTAGCAGTGTAAACACGCATCACCATAAAGACGCGGTCTTTGACTTCTTCTTGCAGTTTTGACAAACGCTTAGCATATTCGAGAACTGCTTCTTCATTGTCAGATGAACAAGGACCAATCACCAACAAAATACGTTGATCTTCACCACGAATAATCGCTTCAAGTTCTTGGTCACGTTGTTGTTTATTGGCCAGCGCTTGTCCTTCTAATTTTGACAAACTACGAACTTCTTCAATATTAATTTTAGGGCTTTTTGCTGTAAATACCATCATTCATCTCCTTATAAAGCAAACGGACGCCAAGCGAAAATTCACTTTTCACTAGGCATCCGCCTGAAAATTAGTCAATCTTAACGTCGTTTACCATGACAGTTTTTAAATTTCTTACCAGAACCGCATGGGCACAAGTCATTGCGTTTCACTTGACTCAGGTCCAAATCAGCTGGAAGACTTGTTTGTTGCGCAGCGATATTGCGAGTTGCTGTTGTACTGATATGGTGTTCTGTTTGTGGGCGTTCTTGTTCATGAATCTGTGCTTTCATCATCAAGCGAGTCACATCAAACTCAATCGAACCAATCATATCGTTAAACATACGGAAGCCTTCTGCTTGATACTCTACAACAGGGTTGTTCTGAGCATAGCCACGAAGACCAACAGCGTTTCTCAACTGATCAAGAGCATCGATATGGTCTGTCCATTTGTTGTCAACTACACGTAGAATCAAGACTTTTTGGAATTCTTTCACAGCTTCTTCGTCACGAAGCTTCGCAACTTGGCTATCGTAGACTTTCAATGCACGTTGGTAAAGTTCATCCTTGATAGCTTGATCTGATAAACCCTCTAGGTCTGAAAGTGAAATTGAATCTTCTGGAAGCAAATTGTACTTCGCAAAGTTCAAGATTGCTTCGAGTTTTTCATCTTGTTTAGAACGAGCATGGCCATCTACAATTCGTCCAATCGTACGACGAATCATAGCATGAATCTCAGGAGCCAAGTCACGATCTGCAGTGATAACATCATAACGTTGCGCGTAGATAATCTCACGTTGTTCACGCATAACATCGTCATATTGAAGGACTTGTTTACGAGTATCGTAGTTATTTCCTTCAACACGTTTTTGTGCTGCTTCGACCTGACGTGTCAACATACGAGATTCAATGGCTTCATCAGACATATTGAGACGTTCAAAGACACCCTTCAAGCGTTCTGAACCGAAACGTTTCATCAAATCATCTTCGAGTGACAAGTAGAACTGTGACTCACCTGGGTCACCTTGACGACCTGAACGTCCACGAAGCTGGTTATCGATACGACGGCTCTCATGACGTTCTGTACCGATGACACAAAGTCCACCAAGCTCACGAACACCTTCACCAAGCTTAATATCGGTACCACGACCGGCCATGTTGGTTGCGATAGTGATCGCACCACGTTGACCAGCGTTCATGATGATTTGCGCTTCTCTATAGTGGTTTTTAGCATTCAATACTTCGTGAGGTACGCCTGCTTCAACCAATTTCTTAGAAAGAAAATCACTGGTTTCAACGGCAACAGTACCTACCAAGACAGGCTGACCTTTTTGGTAACGCGCCTTAACATCTTCTACTACAGCCTTGAATTTTGCATCAAGACTAGCGTAGAGAAGGTCTGAATGGTCAATACGTTGGATCGGACGGTTAGTAGGAATTGGAATAACACGAATGTTGTAGATTTCGCGGAATTCTTCTTCTTCTGTTTTACCAGTACCCGTCATACCTGCCAATTTTTTATACATACGGAAAAGGTTTTGGTAGGTAATCGATGCAGATGTCTTGGTTTCATCTTGAATTGGGACACCTTCTTTAGCTTCAATCGCTTGGTGCAACCCATCAGAGTAACGACGCCCTTCCATTGTACGACCTGTAAATTGGTCGACAATCAAGATTTCTTGTTCTTCGCTAACCACATAGTCGATATCGAGAATCATGATGTAGTTGGCACGAAGGGCATTATCGATAAAGTGAGTAAGAGCTACATTTTCGATATCATAGAGGTTTTCTAGCTTGAAGTATTCTTCAGCCTTATCAATACCTGAATCAGACAAACCGATTGTCTTAGACTGAATATCAATAATGTAGTCATCCTTATCCAAAGACTTCACAAAGTGGTCAGCCATGTGGTAGAGTTGACTTGTTTCAACTGCATTAGCTCCTGAAACGATCAATGGTGTACGAGCTTCGTCGATCAAGATAGAGTCAACCTCATCGACCAAGGCATAGTTAAGTGGACGTTGAACCATGTTCTCTGCACGTACAACCATGTTGTCACGAAGGTAGTCAAAACCAATCTCTGAGTTAGTTGAGTAAGTAATATCACAGAGGTAGGCTTCTTTTTTCTCCATTGGAGATTTTGCAGCCAAGTTGATCCCTACTGACAAACCAAGCCATGAATACAACTCACCCATTTCAGTTGCATCACGTTCTGTAAGGTATTCGTTGACGGTAACTACGTGTACACCTTTACCTGAAAGGGCATTTAGGTAAACCGGCATTGTCGCTGTCAAGGTTTTACCTTCCCCTGTACGCATCTCAGGGACATCACCATGGTGAAGAACGATTCCACCCATAACCTGAACCTTGTATGGGAAGAGTCCAAGAACACGTTTCGCTCCCTCACGTACGACCGCAAAGGCTTCGTACAAGAGTTGGTCAAGCGTTTCACCATTTTGATAGCGTTGTTTGAATTCTTCTGTTTTTGCTTGCAATTGCTCGTCTGTCAATGCAGCCATTTCATCTTCATATTTGAGGACTTTATCAGCCATCTTTTCTAAGCGGCGAAGTTCTCCTTTATCATTTTCGATGATAGTTTTTAGTAAATTTGCCATTTGTTTCCTTACTTTAAATTCTGAATATTTTAGAATGTTCTTTTTATTGTAGCATATTTGCCAAGTTTTATCAAGAAAGAATCCGTGTTTATGCATGCTAAAAGAGGCACATTTAGAGCCTCTTTTTCATAAATCATCAAACTAGTCTAGTCATTGTTTTTCTTTTAGGAAGATCAAGCTTACTCCTTGGTTGTAGAATTACTAAAATCGACCTTTGGAGCTGTCTTGGCTTCATCACTTTCTTTGAAAGTTTCCGCTTCTTTAAAGTTCATCATGTTTGCAAAGAGAACCGTTGGAAAACTTCTCAATTTTTGATTGTATTCTGTAGCCGCTTGGTTGTAATCCTTGCGGGCTACAAAGATACGATTTTCGCTTCCAGCTAACTCCGTCATGAGTTGTTCAACGTTTTGATTGCTCTTCAATTCTGGATAGTTTTCTGTTAGCGAAATCAAACGTGAGATAGCCGAGCTCAACTCTCCTTGAGCTTCTTGGTTCTCTTTTGAAGTCACTGATCCGGTTCCAATTTTTGCTCGTGCTTCTGCGATTTGGGTAAAGACTTCTGTCTCATGGTTCATCTGTCCCTTTACAGATTCTACCAAATTTCCTATCAAGTCTGAACGACGTTGAAGGGCTGTCGCTACATCTGCCTGTGCTTGTTCAACCTTGGTTTGCTCTGATACAAGACCATTATAGGTACCTACTACTGAGCATCCACCTAGCAAGAGAATAGCCAGTAAAATACTTAATACATAAATAATTCCTTTATTTTTCATTTCTTAAACCTACTTATTTCTTTAAATTACATACGAACATTACCAATCATCAGATGAACCACCACCATCAAAGCCACCACCGTCCCAGCTACTAGAAGAATCTGAGCCTGAGTCAGACCAAGATGAACCCGAATCGGATGAGTCACTAAACCACCAACCGCCGTCAGAGGAATCTCCCCCTCCGCCACCTCTACCTCTGATAATGGCAATAATGACTCCAACGAAATATATTACCGTCAGGAACATAAAGAAATCTTTTATGGGGTCATTTTTTTGACGGCGGTTTGATGAACTAGTTCTATCTCGATTAGATTTTTTCCCACTGATACTATCAGAATAACGTTTGATATCAGAGGAGTCATCATCAGACGAGAAGGTCCCAGTTCCTCTATAAAACTGATTGTCCAAACCTTTGGCAATCGCTAGAATTCCTTTACTATAGTCACCAGTTTTAAAATCTGTACGGCTGGCTGCCAAGATCTGCTTGGTTTGATAGTCTGTTATTCTAATGGCGGTGTTATTACTGGTTTCAATTCTTGATTTACGGTCTTGAACGGCTACTACAATGAGACTTCCAAAATTATCGCCTGAATAACCAATCTTCCAAGCCCTAGCGGTTTCATTTGCTACCGTTTCAATGCTTTCACCTTCCAAACTGTCTACGATATAGACACCTATTTGAAGCTTTTCTGCCTTTTGACTATTGGTTTCATTTAAGTCACGAATTTGAGTAACTACTTCCTCTGTCAAATAATGATTTGGATCATAAATACCATAGTCTGGTTTTTCAGGTGCCGTAAATCCTGATAGGAAGAAAAATGCCATCAGCAATCCAAGTAGATGCACCACGAAACGATTCTTTAACAATCTATCTTTTTTCATAATAACCTCCTTGTGCAAGGAAAATTGTTTAGAGAATTATAGCATTTTGACTTTTACAAAGAAAGTACCTTTTCATTACAAAACCATGACACAGACCAGGAAAAATATGTTATTTCGATGACAAATGTAGCTCTACAATCTTGAAATTATCGATAAAAAAAGAAGACTAAATGCCCTCTTTTTTATCATCTTATTTCCGTTTTCTTGCAATCAGGTGGATTGGTGTTCCTTCAAAGACAAAGGCCTTGCGGATTTGATTTTCCAAGAAACGCAAGTAAGAGAAGTGCATAAGTTCTTCTTCATTGACAAAAATCACAAAGGTCGGTGGTTTGGTTGACACTTGTGTCGCGTAAAAGATCTTGAGGCGTTTCCCTTTATCAGTCGGTGTTGGATTGATGGCAATAGCGTCCATAATGACATCATTCAAGACAGCTGATGGGATACGAGTGTTTTGACTTTCACTGATTTGTTTGATCATCTCTGGCAGTTTATGGAGACGTTGCTTGGTCAAAGCTGATACAAAGATAATCGGTGCATAAGGCAGATATTGGAACTGCTCACGGATATCCTCTTCCCAGTTTTTCATGGTGTGGTTATCTTTTTCAAGGGTATCCCACTTATTGACCACGATAATCATCCCTTTACCAGCTTCGTGAGCAAATCCAGCGATACGCTTGTCATATTCACGGATGCCTTCTTCAGCGTTGAGGACCATCAAGACTACATCCGAACGGTCAATGGCACGCATGGCACGCATGACAGAGTATTTCTCTGTGTTTTCATAGACTTTACCAGACTTACGCATACCCGCAGTATCAATCATGGTAAACTCTTGCCCATCCGCATCTGTAAAATGGGTATCGATAGCGTCACGAGTTGTACCAGCTACAGGACTGGCAATGACGCGTTCTTCTCCCAAAATAGCATTGATCAAGCTAGATTTTCCGACATTAGGACGTCCAATCAAGCTGAATTTAATGACATCTGGATTTTCTTCTTCGACTTCATGTGGGAGATTTTCGACGATAGCATCCAGCACATCTCCAGTACCAATTCCGTGTACAGATGAAATTGGTAGAGGTTCCCCCAATCCAAGAGCGTAGAAATCATAGATATCATTTCGCATCTCAGGGTTGTCTACCTTGTTAACTGCAAGGATAACAGGTTTATGGGTTTTATAGAGTTTACGTGCTACGTATTCATCTGCATCCGTGATTCCTTCTTTACCGGAAACTACAAAAACGATGACATCTGCTTCTTCCATGGCAATCTCTGCCTGGTGCTTGATTTGTTCCATAAATGGAGCATCAACATCGTCAATCCCTCCAGTATCAATCATACTGAAAGAACGGTTAAGCCATTCACCAGTAGCATAGATACGGTCCCGTGTCACTCCTTCGACATCTTCTACGATTGAGATGCGTTCCCCTGCAATACGGTTAAACAGGGTTGATTTCCCAACATTGGGACGTCCTACAATGGCAACAGTTGGTAAGGCCATGTTTTCTCACTTTCTATAATAAGTTCTTTTGTTCAAGATTTTCTCTAGTTGAGCTTGGTTCAGGCTGACCGAATTGCTCTGCAAGACGTTGACTCCAAGTGGTAGTCGCACGAACTCCTGCATATTCGGTCTGCACACGGTCATAGGCTTCAATAGCCTCAGCTGTTTGTTCTTGGTATTCTTCCTCAAAAACAACATTCTCTAGTGGTAATCTTGGTTTTACATCATGTTTTTGGTTCGGCACACCGAGTGCAATCCCAAAAACTGGGTAGGTATAGTCAGGAAGCTTGAACAATTCTGCCACTTCAACAGATTTGTAACGCACCAAACCGATGATTACTCCACCATAGCCAAGGCTTTCTGCCGCAAGCAAGGTATTCTGTCCAGCCAAGGCTGCATCTACTGAAGTAATGAGGAGTCCTTCCACCCCTTGAGGTTGGAAAGTATCGGTATGGAGACGAGCCCCTTTTTCTGCACGGTTTAAATCTCCTACAAAGAGGAGGAAGGCGACAGACTGACGAATCGCTTCCTGAGGAACCAGCTCAAAAAGAGCATCTTTCTTTTCTTGACTTCTGACTAGAATCACAGAATAAGATTGGAAATTTTTCCAAGAAGAAGCCATTTGGGCAGCTGATAAAATCTCATTCAAGTCCTCTTGAGGGATCGCTTCTTCTTTAAATCTGCGAACCGAAGTATGAGATTTCATTAATGTGATTGTTTCACTCATCGGCGATTTTCTCCTTCTAGTCGTGTTTCCTCTGCCAAATAACGGATACGCTCCATCACACGTCTAGCTTCCCAGGTCTCATCATTTCCATTTTTGCCTTTGGCAAAATGTTTTTCCAAATCATCAAAGCTGAAATTTGAAGTAAAGAAGGTCGGTAAATCTTCTTGCATACGATATTGAAGAATCACTTGCAAGACTTCGTCACGCACCCAAGGTGTTGATTGCTCAGCACCAATATCATCAAAAATCAAAACTTCAGCTTGCTTGATTTCATCTACTAAATTCTTAACATTTCCATCACCGATAGCATTTTTAACGTCAATGACAAAGCTTGGATAGTGAAGAAGGGTAGATGAAACGCCACGTTTTTCTGACAAATCATGGGCTAGGGCAGCCACCATAAAACTCTTCCCAACTCCAAAGTCTCCATAGAGGTAGAGACCTTTTCGGATTTCTGGATATTGTTCAACAAAAGTTAAGAGCTTTTCAAAAACTGGCAAGCGTCCTAAATCATCCAAATCAACTTGAGCCAAACTAGCTTTTTTAAGACTAGCTGGAAGATTGATCAGTCTGAGACGATTCTTGATAGCCGCTTCCTTCTCAGCTGCAATCAGTTCCGGAGTTTCCTCATAGGATACATCTGCGTAACCATGATTCATGACTAAAATCGGCTTATAACCTCGAGCAATATAGTCGGTATCTCCGCGAAGAAACTTATCACGTTCGGTGATGTATTGATTAAACTTAGAGATACTACGATTCAATTCCTCTTGACTAAGAGATTCCTTCTGGATAAAAGCCGCAACATCAGGATCTTTTACAATCTGCTGAACCAGGTCTTGGTATTGAAAACGGCTGGGATGATCTTTAAGCACATCTCCTACACTTTCCATCTAGTCTCCTCCTTTTCCTAATCGGTCTAACATTTCTTTTTTCTTGCGTTCTAATTCCAAGCGAGTTTCTTCACTGGTTTCATTTTTATATTCTGGATTACTCCATTTTGGGACATTGGTTTTGGCTTGATTAGTCTTAGCTACTTTTTGCTCCTGTCCCTTTTGATTCTTCTCTCTGATTCGAAGTACAGCTTCTTCAGCAGATCTGACTTTGTTATAAGAGTAATCATTAGCCACTTTCATGGCATATTTTTCATTGAGGTTGGCAGAATCAACCTTATTGAAGGTCAAGAGGATAACAATGTTGATAACCTCATCAAGCAATCCCAAGTCTGCCATCTGTTTTAACAAATCGCGTTCAGCTTGGATAATTCCTGCATTTCGTGTTTGTTTGATTCCCGCTAAAAACTGTAGGGCAGTTTTGCTTTTAGCTTCCCTGATAATAGTCGCTTCTTGGGGACTGAAATCCGACGAAACAGATTTTTGCGCTGATTTTTCACGCATACGCTTAACAGAGATAACTTGAGAAACAGCTGTCGCCTTGGCCAATTGATAGGTCTCAAACCAGGTCCATTTTTTCTCGTCAGCAATTTTAAACAGCTCTAAGACATCTGACTGTTCATCTTGGAAACGTAGGTCGTCTCTAGCCATAAGTTGACGGAAATGCTCCAAATCAAAATCATTTGAAAAATTAGCTTTTCCGAGTGTTTCCTCAGTGTTAGCCATATCTTCTATCTCTGGAAAGGCCTGACTCAAAGAAACGGCCAAAGGCTCTCCATCTGCCTGTTCTTGGCGCAAATCAGAAACTGCTGGCTCACCGATTTTTTTCTCCAATAAGGTACGATAAACCGTATGACGCAAGAAATCTGAGCTAGAAAGCGTTGGATGAATAGCAAGTTCATAGCCGTCACCCTTTTGATAGAGGGTAACCAAATTGAAGGCTGATAAGATTTTAAAAGCCTTTAAAAGCCTATCCATCCCAAAATTGAGATGATTGAGGATAGCTGCAAACAGGTGTTCTTTTTGTCCACCATCCCAAAAAGCTAAGGTATAAAGGTAAAGACTCAGCGCATCCTGACCGATAATCGGGAGGTAGCACTGCACCAAAGTTGTGGGATCTTGCGACACCCGATTATTCTTTAGAAAAGAAAAACGATCATTAGGCTTCATTTATTTTTCCTTTTTCTTCTTTGAAGATTGCGTAATTTGTTTGAGAAGATTTTCGAGCTCACTCACGTCTTTAAAGCTACGATAGACGCTGGCGAAACGAACGTAAGTGATTTCATCCAGTTCAGCCAATTCTTCCATGACCAGAGAACCAATATCTTCACTTTGAATTTCATTATCATTGCGACTGAGGAGTTTTTGTTCGATACGATTGACCACCATGCCAATCTCATCACTAGACACCGGACGTTTTTGAGCCGAACGAATAATCCCGTTAAAGATTTTATCTCTGGAGAACTGCTCCCGTGTGCCATCCTTTTTGACCACAACCAGCGTTCTTTCTTCTACACGTTCATAGGTTGTAAAACGATGTTGGCATTCTTCACACTCACGTCTTCTTCTAATCGTATTTCCTTCTTCAGCCTGACGGCTATCGATAACACTTGATTTAGTAGCGCCACATTTTGGACAACGCATGCCTTCCCCTCCTTGTCGTTTTCTTTTCATTATACCATTTTTTTAAGCAATTCCCAAAATAATTCTCCTTTTGGCTTGACAAGTTTTTTGTTTAGTTGTATTATTTAAGTGACACAAAAAGAAGTTGTAGAAAGGAGACCGTGATGTCCTGGACATTTGATAACAACAAACCCATTTATTTGCAGATAATGGATAAGATCAAACTGCAAATCGTTTCCCATAAACTAGAACCCAACCAACAACTGCCAACTGTCAGAGAACTGGCTAGCGAGGCTGGCGTCAATCCTAATACCATCCAACGCGCCCTATCAGACTTAGAAAGAGAAGGCTTCGTTTACACCAAGCGGACTGCAGGGCGTTTTGTCACCGAGGACTTGGACTTAATCCTCCAATCCCGGAAGCAACTATCAGAAGAACAGTTGCAGCAATTTGTAACAGGCATGGTAGAATTTGGCTATGAAAAAGAAGAACTACCAACTGTTTTGAGAGATTATATTGAAGGAGTTTAGACTATGACCTTGTTAACGTTTGAAAATGTTTCAAAATTCTATGGAGCAAGCCCTGCTCTTCAAAATGTTTCCCTTGAAATCCCGGCAGGAAAGATTGTGGGTCTCCTTGGCCCAAACGGTTCTGGAAAGACAACCTTGATTAAATTAATCAACGGTTTACTCCAACCAGAGCAAGGGCGTATCCTCATCAATGGCATGGAACCAAGCCCAGCAACTAAGGCTATCGTTTCTTATCTACCTGATACGACCTATCTCAACGAACAGATGAAAGTCAAAGAAGCTCTTACCTTTTTCAAGACCTTCTATAAAGATTTCAATCTCGAACGTGCTCAAGGTCTTCTTCGTGACCTTGGTATCGATGAGAATAGCCGTTTCAAGAAACTCTCAAAAGGGAACAAAGAAAAAGTTCAGTTGATCCTTGTCATGAGTCGTGATGCTCGTCTATACGTCCTTGATGAACCAATCGGTGGTGTCGATCCTGCAGCTCGTGACTATATCTTGAACACCATCATCAACAACTACTCTCCAACTTCGACTGTCTTGATTTCAACTCACTTGATTTCAGACATCGAACCAATCTTGGATGAGATTGTCTTCCTCAAGGATGGAAAAGTCGTCCGTCAAGGAAATGTGGATGATATTCGCTACGAATCAGGAGAGTCTATCGACCAGCTCTTCCGTCACGAATTCAAAGCCTAGTTAAAGGAGATTCTTATGTTTTGGAATTTAGTTCGTTATGAATTTAAAAATGTCAACAAATGGTTTTTAGCCCTCTATGCTGCTGTACTCTCCCTATCTGTCATAATAGGAATTCAGGGCAGCACCCTCTCAAGCACCTATTATCAAGACAAGGGCGTTGTCATGTTAGTCTTTCTATCTCTGGTTTTTGGGGGTCTGGTTATTACTTTGGGCATCTCAACCTTGATTTTGATTATTCAACGATTTAAAGGAAGCGTTTATGATCGTCGTGGCTATCTAACCCTCACCCTGCCAGTATCTGAGCACCAGATTCTCTCCTCTAAACTCCTTGGAGCTTTTGTCTGGTCTTTATCAAGTACAGTAGTCTTTCTTTTTAGTCTTTATATTATCATTTCCATGATTGAACCAGACGCCTTCCTATCTAGCTTTGCCGAGTATATGCTAAAAAATTATACAGATGATTTCTGGTTAGCCTTGATTTCCTATATCGTTAACACTCTTGCAAGTATCCTTTGTATCTACTTTTCTATCTCTATCGGTCAACTCTTTAATGAATACCGTACAGCTCTTGCGGTTGTCGCCTACATCGCTATCCAAATAGTCCTTGGTTTTATCACCCTAAATCTTCGCATCGATTTCGACTACAATTGGGTATTATCCTTTGAAATTTTCAAAGACTTAATCCTTAGCGTCGGCTTCTATCTCGGAACCTACTATATCTTAAAGAACAAGGTAAACTTACAATAATGAATGAAGCCCCTAGCAAATAAAGCTAGGGGCTTCTTTTTACACAAAGAAATATAAAATTCTTATTTTTTAACTCAATATCAAACCTGCTACGATGGGACTGACAAATACATAGAGAATACCGGTGACACCGATAGCCAGGCCACCCATAGCCCCCGCAACAGCTCCATAGCGAAAAGCTGTCCCAGTCCCAACTGCGTGACCAGTTCCTCCAAGAGCAAGACCAACAGCTACTGGGTCGTCTATTTTTAGCCATTTTAAAAGTGTTGGTCCAATAACGCTAGTCAAAATGCCAGTTGCTACCACAACTACCAAAGTGATCGTCGCTATCCCTTGTAGCTTATCCGTAATTCCAACTGCCATGGCCGTCGTTACAGACTTTGGAAAAAGTGAAATCGCCAAGAAGAAATCCATACCGAAAAATTTTGCAACTAAAGCTGTAAAACCTGTATTTACAACAACAGCAAGGAAACTACTGAGTAGAATACTTCTAACATGGTGTTTCATGAGGTGAAAACTCTTATAAAGAGGAATTCCTAAAGCTACTGTTGAGGGAACAATCAAGTTATTGAGGTAGACCCCACCTTGATAATAGGCAGCGTAAGAAATACCCGTCAATTTCAGAAATGCAATGATAAATAAGGTCGCTAGTAGCAAAGGAGTTGTCAGAGGATGAGGGTAGCGTCTAAAGATAATCATCCCTCCTAGATAAGCTAGGATTGACAAGGCTATCCCAAAAAGTGGATTGGATACAAATTCGCTCATTTGGCACCTCTTTCTTCGTAATCACCTTCATAACGCTTTTTGATAAACTGAACGACCAGCGCAATCAAGATAATATTGATGACTGCTGCAAAAAAGACAATCAAGACAATGGGCAATAAATAGGGAGCAATCACATCAAATTTCTCCATAATCCCAACTGCAGGAGGTAAAAAGAGGATAGTCATATTCGCTAGGAGAAAATTCCCAACCATGTTGACATGACGTATCCGCAACCACTTGAACTGCAAGGCTAAAAATAAAATAATCAAACCGATAATGCTTCCAGGGATAGGCAAATGGAAAAAGCTAGAGATTCCTTCACCAATCAGCGAAATCACAAAGAGAATCATTAACTGAACATATAACTTCATCGTTTACTCCACAAATAGACTTTCTGCATACCAGTTTACTCTTTTTTCAGAAAATTTCAAGGAAATACACAAGAAACATCCTTCTTGCTATCTATTCCAAAAAGTTGTATACTAATTGCGTGCGCAAGCATCTCAGATAGGCAAATCTGTTTATAACTACCATATAGAAAGGAGATTGATATGACTTACTTAGAAAAATGGTTTGACTTCAACCGCCGACAAGTAGAGCTAGAAGCTATTTTAGAGCAAACGATCGCTGATCAGAGCGACCAAAGCCTAACGCTCAAAGAATTCTATCTCTTGCACTTTTTAAATCAGGCTCAAGAAAAATCTTTGAGACAGATTGACTTGCCTGACAAACTTCATCTGAGCCCTAGCGCTGTATCACGGATGGTGGCACGCCTAGAAGAAAAAAACTGTGGTTTACTTAGTCGGAGATGCTGCGATCAGGACAAGCGAGCTAGTTTTATCTGCCTCACTAAGGAGGGCCAGACCACTCTTGCTTATCTACAAAAAGCAGTCGAAGAAAGTCTTGAAACAAAAGCAAGTTGGTTATCTTAAAGTTTTTCAAAAAACTTGCGTGCGCAATCAATTTTCTTGACATTCCTTTTTCCAAGGAGTAAAATGAAGACATGATTTAGCAAAGGAGAATCCTATGATTGAAATCACTTATCTAGATGCCAGCAAGCAAGAGAGAACAATGACCTTCGAGTCATATGAAGAATTTGAACGTTCTCAACATGCCTGCCTGATTGGTGTCGCAGACTATTACCCTGTCCAAAAACTAACTTACAATGGTCATGTTCTGGACTACCATGGGACTTATGGGGATGTTTTCTTCTATCTCATGAAACAAGATTTAAGCCAATATAACTAAAAAGGAGAAATACTATGGCAAAAGCAATTACAGATGCAACATTTGAACAAGAAACTAAAGACGGATTGGTCTTGGTAGACTTCTGGGCAACTTGGTGTGGTCCATGTCGTATGCAAGGTCCAATCTTGGACAAATTGTCTGAAGAACTTTCAGAAGATGTCTTGAAAATCGTTAAAATGGACGTTGATGAAAATCCAAATACAGCTCGTGCATTTGGAATCATGTCTATCCCTACTCTTCTCTTCAAGAAAGATGGACAAGTCGTTAAACAAGTTGCAGGTGTTCACACTGCAGAACAAATCAAAGCAATCGTTGCTGAATTGAGTTAATTATAAAATCCCTCACCTCTTATCGTGGGGGATTTTAATATACAAAAAAACTACTCTCCAATGTGAAGAGTAGGCTTTTTGCGTTTCAATTATTCTTCAGTTCCAAGGAAGTTTTTAGCAACAAGAGCTGCAAGAACTCCACCAACGATTGGTGCAAGGATGAAAATCCAAACTTGTTGAAGAGCTGCGCCACCTACCAATACAGCAGGAGCCAAGCTACGAGCTGGGTTTACTGAAAGTCCAGTGATGTTCAATCCAGCTAGAATCAAAGCTGTCAATGACAAACCGATGACCAAACCAGCAATTGCGCCATTACCTTTGCTTGCTGATGTTACAGTCATGATGACCAAAACAAACAAGAAAGTTGCAATTGTTTCAAACAAGAAACCACCAAAGACAGTTACACCATTTGCCAAGGCATTTTCACCAAGACTTGCAGTTGACATACCTGAATTTGCCAAGAGGAAGAACACAGATCCAGATGCTAAGAAAGCACCAACTACTTGTCCAAGGATGTAGTTTACAAGCTCTGAAGATGACAAACGTTTGTTAACAAACATAGCGATAGAAACAGCTGGGTTCAAGTGAGCACCTGAAACAGTTCCGATTGAGAAAGCTGCGACTACGATTGCCAAACCAAAAGCAAGAGCAATCCCAAGGTGTCCAAGTCCTTCAACACCATTTCCAAAAACAACAGCTCCTGTTCCGATAAACACAAGCATAAATGTACCGATTAATTCAGCAACAAATTTTTTCATAATTAGTCTCCTTTATTTCAAACTATGTATTAGTCTATCAAATGAAGGAAAGGGTTTCAAGAAAAGTGCTTGGAAAATTGCAGGTCTTTGCACTTTTGGTTACCCGAGGCTAGTCAGGACAAACAGCACCAAGGATAGTCAAGGAGTGTCTTTGGTGCTGTTTATTTGGTTGAGTTTATTCTGTATATTCAACATAACCTTTTTCTTGTAATTTAGCTGCAGCTTCACTAATTTTCACTGGTTTTGGTTTGGTCGCAGGAAATTGATTCGGATCGCGTCGATGTAACTCTTTCCAGTCCATAGTTTGGTAATCATATATTACGGTTTGAATGTATTCTCCATCTTCCTTCTCAACTTTAGAGATTATTCCAGTTACATCCTTATAAAGCTCTTGACTTTTGTTCAGAAGTTGAACAACCTCTTCTTCAGATTTGCCTAATCCTTTAGGGTTATAAAAGTAAATACCAATCTGTTTATAGACGATGTCATCCTTGAAGTAGTAGATAAGAAATGTTGATCCACCTTTATCTATACGCTTGAATCTTTGTACACCGTCTTTTGGCAGAGCTTCTGTTGTATTTTGTTTATTGGACGCTACTTGTGTTGTTGGAGCAGTCGTGGTTTCTTGAGCTGTTTGTGAAGTTTGCGCTGCGCTTCCTGCTGAATTGTTTTGTCCGCAAGCCGCAAGGGCGAAAACCGTTAATAGTAATACGAGTGATGTTTTTAAAGTTTTATTCATAGTGATTTACTCCTCCCTTGATCACTTTTATTTTACTATTGAACATAACCATTTACAAGTAATTTTGGAACACCGTCACTATATTTTAAGATTGACGGATTATCATCTGGATGTGTTTCAGGAGATCACTTATGTAATTCTTTCCAAATTTCTTCCCGACTATAGCTTGGTTTGTCTTCTGTCACTTTACTTTGTAATTCTTGATACATCCCTAGCACCTCTGCTTTTCTAGTCACTGATCAAAAAGCCATTCATGGATGACTTTTTATTTCTTAAACATCGAATTTTTAATGAAAGAGAATATGGTACAAAAATGAAGTAAAGCACAAGCAATACCAGCTCTACTTTCAGTTCAGTTTTGAAATCACAGCCTCCAACAGCTTTTTTGAAAATAGCTACAAATAATCCAAAGACAATGACTGTCAACCATCCAAAGATCATCAGCAAAGCAATCACCCACCTTTCTATTACTTTACACTTACTCTCCCAACTCTGCACTGTAGGCGATAATCTGATCAACCGTGTCAGACAAGAACTGGATGGTATCACGGAGTGGTTTGTCTGTTGAAATATCCGCACCTATAATCATGGCTGACTCAAGTGGTGTCTTGCTACCACCTGATTTGAGGAGGTTGAGCCAGTCTTCAGCTCCAGTTTCCGAATGTTTCAGATGGAGGTAACCCGCAGTCGATATGACAAGTCCGGCTGAGTAGGTGTAGCTATACAAACCCATATAGTAGTGAGCTTGGCGCATCCAAGTCAAAGCCGCATCATCATCAATCTCAATAGCATCACCCCAGAACTCTGTCAAGACTTCCTTCATAATGCTGTTGAGTTTGCTTGCTCCAAAGGTTTCTCCTTCTTCAATCAATGTATAAACCTTGCGCTGGAAGGCGGCTTCCAAGAGGTGGGTGATGAAATTATGGAAGTAGGTGTCTGTCAAGCGATGAGCCAGAGCGAAGCGTTTTTGACGTGGGTCATTAGACTGATGCTCCAAGTAATCACTAAGAAGCAATTCATTGAAGGTTGACGGCGCTTCGACATAGTAAGTAGACATGTGAGCATTGAAGTAGCTTTGGTGATTATCCGAAAAGATGAATTGACCAGAATGCCCGATTTCATGAATCAAGGTATAAACATCGCTCAAACGACCTGTCCAGCTCATGAGAACATAAGGATGTACACGGTATGGATCAGCTGCATAGCCACCAGAATCCTTACCACTATTAGCAGCAAAGTCCACCCAGCGTTCTTCTTGATAGCGAGCAACTTCTTGACTGTATTCTTGACCTAATGGTGCGACTGATTTCATGACCAAATCGTAGGCATCATCAATGCTAACTTCTGGATTAAGAGCACTGTCCAAGTCCAATTTCCAATCAGCAAAGGTCATCTTTTCAAGACCATTAACCTTAGCCACATGCTTGAGGTATCTCTGAGCAACTGGCGCAAAGTCCTTCATGATGAGGTCAATCTGGCGGTCAAACATGGCACGGTCTACTTCTTGCTCAGCCAAAAGATAGTCGAATACTGAATCATAACCTTTCATATCTGCCAACAATTTCTCAGACTTAACCTGAGCAAGATAGGCTGCTGCGGCTGTATTTTGGTGCTTACGTAGTCCTTCTGAGAAAGAACGGAAAGATTTTTTACGGACTTCAGCGTCTTCATGGTTTTGGTAGAAATTTTCATAGGTCACAAAGCTATTTTTGTAGGTTTTTCCATGAACTTCAAAATCAGCCATTTCAAAGTCCCCAGCTCGCATTTTAGTATAGATGTCCTGTGGACTATAGAAAACTTCCCCTAAGTTTGTCAAGGTCTTCTCCACATCAGCCCCAAGATAGTGGGCTTTTTTAATTTTTGCCTGACGAATAGCTGCCGTCAAATGTTGCAAGTCACCCAAACGGTCCAAGACTTCCTCATCTGCAGCCATTAAGGCATCATCAAAGAAGATTAAGGCGACACTGGCATCTGTCTCAAAGTCCATTCCAGCTTGGGCGATATTGGCAAAATCTTCATTACCATAGTCTGTCGTCTGAGGCATAAAGGCGTAATTACCGATATGACTCATCTGGATGTAGATTTGCTCCAATTCCGCAAAAGCTTTCTCGAAATCCTCAAAAGTGTGAAGATTGCCCTTATAGTCACGACTAAATTGATTGATATCTTCACGCGCCTTCTCAATCGCACGCAAGAAGTCCTCACGGTCTTGGTATAGAGCTGTCAAATCCCAAAGTTCATTTTCAGGAAATTCTGAACGGTGTTTTTGTTCCATCTTTTTCCTCTTATTTCTCTAATTCTAATAAAATACTAAGGGCTGATAAAGCGTAAAGTGGTGCTGTTTCTGCTCGCAAAATACGAGGACCAAGTCCTGCCAGGACTGCTCCCTTTTCTTCAAAACTTTCAATTTCTGTAGGTGAAAGACCACCTTCTGGTCCAAAGATAAAGAGCAATTTAGCTCCCTTCTCGAGTCCAGTAACTGCTTGCAAGAGCGCAGCAGCTTCTCCTTCTTTAGCCGACTCTTCATAAGCCACCACGATGCGGTCAAACTGACTCAGTTGTGCTAGAAAATCTGCCTTTTTCTCAAAAAGGGTGATGCTTGGGACAAAGTTGCGCTTGCTTTGCTCGGCTGCTCCAAGGGCGATTTTTTCTAGTTTTTCAACCTTTTTACCCAATTTCTTGCCATCCCACTTGGCAACAGACCAGTCTGCAGGGAAGGCCCAAATCTGGCTAGCGCCAAGTTCAGTTACTTTCTGGGTGATGAACTCCAGCTTGTCTCCTTTTGGAAAACCAGATGCAATGGTCACATGAATAGGCAGTTCCACATTGTCAACCAATTCCTCAACTAACTCTAACTGACGGCTTTCTACATTAACCACGCGCGCCAAGCGCTTGATTCCATCATCAAAAACTAGAGTCACCTCATCCTCTTCTTTCAAGCGCATAACCTGAAACATGTGCTTGCTGGTTTCCTTATCCTCAATGGTGACAGGCGAGACAGGCAAGCCTTTTACAAAATACTGCTGCATGTTAGCCTCCAATCACACCAGAGATATCTTTGGTTTTCTTGAAGACGCAGGCATTCCATTCCCCTTGAATCATGTGGGTTTCAAGGAAAAATCCAGCTGCTTCTGCTGATTCACGTACCATATTCCACTTGTCCTTGATAATGCCACTCATGATCAGGTAACCTTCGTCCTTGACCAAACGATAGGCATCATCTGTTAGATGGATAAGGATATCTGCTAGGATGTTGGCCACGATGACATCTGCCTCAATCTCCACGCCTTTAAGCAAATCACCTGGGGCTACATGGATGTTTTCCATACCAGGATTGAGCTCAATATTTTCCTGAGCCACCCGAACCGCTACATCATCCAAGTCATAAGCAAAGATTTCCTTGGCACCAAGAAGAGAGCTAGCAATAGAAAGAACCCCTGAACCTGTCCCTACATCTAGCACCGTTTCCCCACCACGAAGAACCTGCTCCAAGGCAAAAAGGCTCATCTTGGTTGTTGGGTGGGTTCCTGTCCCAAAGGCCATCCCTGGATCTAGCTTGATAATTTTCTCGCCAGCAGTTGCCTCATAGTCTGTCCATGACGGCACGATGGTCAAGTCATGGGTGATGCGAGCTGGTTCATAGTATTTCTTCCAATTATCTGCCCAGTCTTCCTCAGCCAAGGCAGTGGTGCCAATCTTGACTTCACCCAAATCCATAAAATCTGTCAATTCTGCAAGACGATCCTGCAAATCAGCTTCAACCGCTGCTACATCAACCGTATCAGGATAGTAGGCGGTCACCACAATTTCTTCCTGTTGCTCAACCTCTGGGAAAATTTCACCAAAACGATCCACATTCCCCACATAGTCCATGCTGTCCTCAATCGCAACACCCTGGGCACCTAACTCGATCAAGAGATTAGAGACTAGCTCCTCACCCTCACGCTTCACTGTAACTTTTAACTCTTGCCATGTTTCCATTTTGTATTTTCCTTATTCTTCTTAAATTCTTCAATCACATCTGTATAGTGTTCTTTCATTGCGCTATGAATCTGCTGTTTAAAAATACCAAACATAAGATAATAAACAAATAGAACAATTCCTGCAAGCAGTAGCAGTAATAAAAAATGTACTGAAAGAGGCAGTACGAGACCTTCACCACTCATTACGGGTAAAACAAGCATTAATCCCCAAATAACAGCCATAGAGATCCCAGCTACTTTCGTACCACTTTCTCTCTGCTTCTTTAACTTTAAATATTCCATGTAAATGAATGCAGCTTCTTCCCTAGAGTATTGTCCAGTTTCTAGCTTACGCTTAACTTCTTTATTCAACGTGGTTGTTGCAATCGCAAAAATCATTTTTCTTCCTCCAAATAATCCCTCAATCTCGCCTGTAGCTGAGGTACAGCCTGTTTAGAATTCAAAAATTCCACAATGCTCATCAGCTTATAAGCCTGTCCTTCATCTCCAAAGGTAATATTATCAAACTGATCCTGACTTATCTGACCGACCATAAAGATAGACTGACGACCTTCAAAGAGCATGCTGGGATAGACCTTGCTCCAGAGCAAACAATCTTCATTTAAATGAATTCCCAGTTCTTCATGAACTTCACGCGCTACGCACTCGAAAGGACTTTCATCCCCTTCGCGACCACCACCTGGCAACTCCCACATATTGGGCCAAGGGATATTGTCCTTGTCATCACGCAAGATGGTCAGTAGCTTATCTCCACAAAAGAGGGCAATTTTGCAGCCAGTAAAATCCGAAATGTCTATATCCACTACAAGCTCCTAGTATCTCGGATAAGGGTAAAATTCTCCCTCTTCCAAGCCTGCTTTTCCTTCTTCAAAGACTTCTTGGTTCCATTCCATGACAAATTCTTCTGCTTCTGGATCTTCCAAAAAGTCCATGAGAGCATCTAGTCCAACTTCTGCAGTATCTTTGAGGAATAGAGCAAAATAAGCTAAAAATTCACGAGAAAAACCTTTCTTCGGCAGGTAAGGGATGACTGTGAGATAGTCTTCTGCATTAACTGTTGACTTGGCAGGGTTGTAAAAAAGTACCGCTTCTTCAAAAAGGATATCATCTGACGAAACCTCTCCGTCTTCATCTAACATCTCCACCCCTGCAGCATTTTGTGCCTCTAGTAGAAAACTCACTTCAACCGCATGATTACGCTTGTCCCAACTAATCTCATAATCAAAAGGAAAGTTCTTGTCCAACTCTTCTTGTAAAACATCTAAAAATCCGTATGTTGCCATTTTGTCCTCTTTCTATACGACTCTTCAATCGCCCCGAATACTCGGAAATATGCTAAAATAGATACTACCATATTACCACATTAGTATCAGAAAATCCATGTTAGAAAGGACTGCTATGCCAGACAATCTCGCGCTTCGTATGCGCCCCAAAAACATCGACCAGGTTATCGGCCAAGAGCATCTGGTAGCCCCAGGAAAAATCATCCGCCGCATGGTGGAGGCTAACCGCTTGTCCTCCATGATTCTCTATGGACCTCCGGGTATCGGGAAAACCAGTATCGCTTCTGCCATCGCTGGAACAACCAAATATGCCTTTCGAACCTTCAATGCAACTGTTGATAGTAAAAAACGTCTCCAAGAAATTGCTGAAGAAGCTAAATTCTCAGGTGGCCTTGTACTGCTACTGGACGAGATTCATCGTCTTGACAAGACTAAACAAGACTTCCTCTTGCCTCTCTTGGAAAGTGGACTGGTCATTATGATTGGAGCGACGACTGAAAATCCTTTCTTTTCTGTCACGCCAGCCATTCGTAGCCGTGTTCAGATTTTTGAGTTGGAACCCTTGTCTAACCAAGATGTCAAAGAGGCCATTCAAATCGCCCTGACTGACCCTGAACGAGGCTTTGATTTCCCTGTCGAGTTAGATGATGATGCCCTTGATTTTATCGCAACATCTACCAACGGAGACCTCCGTTCTGCCTTTAACTCACTGGACTTGGCAGTTCTCTCCACTCCAGAAAATGATGACGGTGTCCGTCACATCACGCTCGATATCATGGAAAATAGTCTCCAGAGAAGCTATATCACTATGGACAAGGATGGAGATGGACACTATGATGTTCTATCTGCCCTTCAAAAGTCCATCCGTGGCTCGGATGTGGATGCCAGTCTTCACTATGCTGCTCGCTTGATAGAGGCCGGTGACCTTCCTAGCCTAGCTCGTCGTTTGACTGTGATTGCTTATGAAGATATTGGCTTAGCCAATCCTGAAGCCCAGATTCATACTGTAACTGCTTTGGATGCAGCACAGAGGATTGGATTCCCCGAAGCCCGCATCCTCATTGCCAATGTTGTGATTGATTTGGCCCTTTCTCCAAAATCCAACTCAGCCTATGTGGCTATGGATAAGGCTCTGGCTGATCTTAAATCATCCGGTCACCTACCAATCCCACGTCACTTACGTGATGGTCACTATAGTGGTAGCAAGGAACTAGGCAATGCCCAAAACTACCTCTATCCACACAACTACCCAGGTCACTGGGTCAAACAAGAGTACTTGCCAGAAAAAATCCGCAACCATAGCTACTTCTCACCAGAAGATAGTGGAAAATACGAACGTGCCCTGGCTCAACGCAAGGAAACCATTGATAAATTACGAAACTTATGAAATCCTTTTCAAAATTTTTAATTTTCCCTTGATTTTTTTTGAAAAAGTGGTATCATATAATCATAGAAACGCTGTGGTGTACGACTTCACATTTAAGTGTTGACCGACTATTTTTTGTATTATTAGGGAAACAAAAGTCTTCTAACAGCATGTAGGCCGTCTCACACGGAAACAGCTTCAGTTAGAGCGAGTTGCCCACCTGCTTAATTGCGCGGGTTCAATACAAACCGTGAAGTTTCGGCACCAATACAGCTTTTTATTTGCCTCCTTAGCTCAGTTGGTAGAGCAGTAGACTCTTAATCTATGGGTCACAGGTTCGAGCCCTGTAGGGGGCATCTAAATCAACAGGAAAAAGCCTTGATTTATAAGGCTTTTTTGCTTGTCTATAACTGATTTGCCCCATCATTTGCCCCACATTTTTTTATGAGCAATCTTTCCAGACATCTCTGATTACGAAAAACAAAAAAGCTATCCTACCTTTGCAAATTTGGATAAGATAGCAGAATATTTTAATGCAACTCCAACTCAACTTTTTGGAACTAGTAAAGAGATTGAATTAGAAAAGAGTGTTCTTGAATCGAATGAATACTCTGATAAAGTAAGTGAGATCTTAAAGGCTGTCAAATACATCGAACATTTTCTAGAAACTGATGGACAGTACTTAGAGGATTTACTTTACCTAACAAGAGGCAACCAACTATACACAGAAGATGGAGATGAGTTGTATATTGATCCAACTTCTCAGAAAAGAACATTTCATACTCAATATGAACCTGGTTTTATTGTAGCAAGAGAAAAATCTCCACTAGAACTCTTGATTGAAAATAAGGAATTGTTTGATAAATAGAAAAAGCGAGGATAACCTCGCTTCAGATTGAAGTTAAAATCTTTAGAAGACACTTTTATAAGGACTTTGTCTTCAATCTGTGAAAAGGAGTGAAAACTCCTTTTCTTTTTGTAAGTCAGACTGAAACTTCCAAATTGTTTATTTATTTTATTGACATTTTCTATAAAAATAAATATAATAGTTTTATTATCAAACTATACTATATAGGGGGTATTGAAATGAAATTTTCTAATCGTTTACTGCTATTCCTTGCAGGAGTTGTTTTTGTCCTTTTAGGACTTTTCCTATTTACAAACCCAGTAGCTAATCTTGTTGCTTACAGCTGGTGGATTGCATTTGATTTACTGGTTTCTTCTATAGCAGCTATTTTAGGCTATTTCTCTGCACCAAAAGAGCTTCGCTCACCTGTTTATCTTTTCCAAGGGTTTGTTAGTCTTCTCTTAGCTCTTTACCTCGTTGCTTATGGCTTTGTGACCCTGCCGGTCGTCATTCCGACCATTGTAGGAATTTGGTTAATTGTAGAAGCCATTATTGCTTTCTTTAAAGGCAAACGTCTAGGATTGATTTTCCCTATTATTGGTAGCAATATCACGTGGGTAGCCTTGCTTGTATTTTTACTAGGTCTAGTGATTCTGTTCAATCCAGTGGCTACAGGTGTCTTTGTCGTTTATGTCATTGCCTTTTCATTTTTAGTTACTGGCTTCACCTACATTATTGAGGCCTTTCGTAAATAGTCTAGTTGCTATTTCTATCGCATTCAAAAAAGCTGGGAAATCATATTCTCAGCTTTTTTGTCTCTTTAATTATCACTTTTTCGCATTCCATTCTGCGTAGAATTGCTCCAAGTATTCTTCCAAAAAGTGATGGCATAGTGCTCTAGCATTCGATAAGTTGCAATAATAACCGGTCGAGAACGGGGCATCGACTCAATCATACCGAAAATAAAAGAGCGAATGTTATCTGCAAAAAGAAAGCTTAGATTCTTTGCGATTTCAACAAAAAAAGCACTGTTTGTACTGACCCCAAAAAGTTAGACAAGTAATTTAAGTGAAGGATTTAGTTCTGTATTTCACAGGACTAATGTAAGTGGCTCATTTGGACTATCCTCCTGTTTTGTTTTGTCACTTACAGTATAGTCCTTTTAGGCTTTTCTTGTATTTTGAGTTTAACTAGCACCACGGGTATTATTTTTCCTTTTACTTACCAGATAGAAGTTAAAACTTAATTGAAAAGAACCATTTAATTTAACTAATGCATGTTCTTAAAATTTCCTAAGTCTACCAACAGCTCTATCTAAATCTTTCTTTTTAATCAAAATTTTAAAATTGCCTAATTTATAGAATATAAGTTTTTAAATAAAAATTTAATCTTTTTGTAATATATTGTATATTGCATAAAAGATTATTGTATACTACAATTCACCTTGTGTAGCAGTAGTTTGTACTACTAAATATAGGAGATTTTATTCTATCTCTATAAAGTAATAAAGGAGTGTAAGCCCATGGAAAATGTTGTTGTCTCAATTTTTCATATTGAAAGTGAAGCCTTTCAGGCCTTTTCAGAATTAAAACAGTTTGTTCAAACTGAAAATACAAAATTAGCTCAGGCTTCAATTGTAAAAGCTGAAAATGGTGTTGTTAACGTCAAAGATAGCTTTGATTTGATGAATTCCCTAGGAGATGATTATTTCGAAGGCGGATTAATTGGTAGTTTAATCGGAATTTTAGGTGGACCACTAGGTGTTCTCTTTGGTTTTGCTACTGGTGGAGCAATTGGCGCCTCCGTTGGTTCAGACAAAGAATTGATCAATTCGGCATTAATTACAACCGTTAGTAAAAAGTTGACTAATGGCGAAGTAGCTATTATTGCACTTGTACAAGAAAATGATGAATCTGTTTTAAATGCTATTTTTGAAAAGTATCAGGTTGACATTGCTAGATGGGATGTCGCTACTGTTGCGGCAGAGATAGAGTCAGCTCTCAAAATTCAAGAAGATTTAGAGCATCAAGCTAAAGCTCGCTTAATTGCGGATAAAAAAGAAGCTCGTCGTGAAAAATTTGATAAATTGAAAGCTAGTATTAAAGAGAAATTTTCGAAAAAAAATTAACAGACTGAAGAGACTGAGGTAATTAGGAATCGGTAAACAGTCCATCTCTGATTACGAAAAACAAAAAAGCTATCCTACCTTTGCAAATTTGGATAAGATAGCAGAATATTTTAATGCAACTCCAACTCAACTTTTTGGAACTAGTAAAGAGATTGAATTAGAAAAGAGTGTTCTTGAATCGAATGAATACTCTGATAAAGTAAGTGAGATCTTAAAGGCTGTCAAATACATCGAACATTTTCTAGAAACTGATGGACAGTACTTAGAGGATTTACTTTACCTAACAAGAGGCAACCAACTATACACAGAAGATGGAAAAGAGTTGTATATTGATCCAACTTCTCAGAAAAGAACACTTCATACCCAATATGAACCTGATTTTATTGAAGCAAGAGATAAATCTCCACTAGAGCTCTTAATTGAAAATAAGGAGCTATTAGATTAAATAAAAAAAGCGAGGATATCCTCGCTTTTCTATTGTAAAATCTTATCTTCGAAAGCCGTTTTCCCGACGGCTTTTTTGTTAGACTAAATATGT